>NZ_AULZ01000043.1 GCF_000422545.1 Desulfocurvibacter africanus subsp. africanus DSM 2603 | reverse complement strand
AGGGCGTCGCCGTTGGGGTCGGAGCTTGCTCTGCCGTCAAGAGCCACGGTTGCGCCTGTGGCAACGCTCCGGTCGGCCCCGGCGTTGGCCACGGGCGGATAGGCAACGTAGGTCGGGTTCACGTCCACGTTCACGGTATCCGAGCTCCACAGCCCGCCTGGATCTGTGACCGTCAGGGTGAAGGTCAGGGTTGTGGCCAGGGCGGGCGCGATGAAGCTCGGCTGGGCCGTGTCGGCGTCCGTGAGCAGCCCAATGGATGTGCCGCCGGTCTGGGTCCAGGAGTAGGTCAGGCTGTCGCCGTTGGCGTCCGAGCTTGCTCTGCCATCGAGGGTCACGTCATCGCCCACGACAACAGCTCGGTCGCCTCCCGCGTTGGCCACGGGCGGCATCTCCGTGCGGGCCACGTTCACGGTCACCGTGTCCGAGTGGGACAGGCCGCCGGTATCCGTCACCGTGAGCGTGAAAAACAGGGTCGCGCCACCCAGCGAAACCGATGGCGCAATGAAGCTTGGCCGGGCCGTGTTGGCGCCTGTGAGCGACACGCTTGTTCCGCCGGTCTGGAGCCAGGAGTAGGTCAGGGTGTCACCGTTTGCGTCCGAGCTCGCGCTGCCGTCAATAGTCACGGTTGCTCCGGCGGCAACGCTCTGGTCAGCTCCAGCGTTGGCCACGGGGGCGGACTCGACGTGGGCCACGGTAATGGCCACCGTGTCCGTGCTCGACAGCCCACCAGGATCAGTCACTGTAAGGCTGAAGACCAGGACCGTATTCAGCATGACCGACGGCGCGGTGAAGTATGGCTGGGCCGTATTGGCGCCCGTTAGCGTCACGGTGGGCGTGCCGCCGGTCTGGGTCCAGGAGTAGATAAGGCTGTCGCCGTTGAGGTCCGTGCTCGCGCTGCCGTTCAGGGTCACGGTTACGCCTGCGGCAGCGTTCTGGTCAGGTCCGGCGTTGGCCACGGGTGAGACCGGAGCGGGAGACACGTTCACGGTTACCGTGTCCGTGTGCGTCATGAGGGTGATATCCTTCACCGTGAGCCTGAAAACCAGGGTCGCGCCATGGGATGTCGACGGCGCGGTGAAGGTTGGTTGCTTCGTGTTGGCGCCCGTGAGCGTCACGGCGGG
>NZ_AULZ01000041.1 GCF_000422545.1 Desulfocurvibacter africanus subsp. africanus DSM 2603 | reverse complement strand
GCGCCTTCAACCCCTCGGCCGGTTACGACCCACTCGGCCTGGAATGGCTGCTGCTCCTGGTGCCTGCGGTCCTGGCCCGGCTGCGCAGGCCAAGGCGCGCAAGCTGAGCCCAAGCAAAAGACTGAACGCAACGCGGCCCGGCAGACTCCTGCCGGGCCGCTCTTGTTTCATCCAATTGGCCTTGACGCTCGGTGCAGGCGGTCGCTGAATGGCTAATCACCCACTCTGCCCGTTGATCAGGAACAAGTCATTCAGCGCACGGCCTGGGAGACATGAACAGCTGCCACGCCGATGCGTTATACATTGCAACATATTGTAAATACAGCTTTACAGACTATTGCGTCATGAATAGGGTAGCGCGTTCTTTTGATCAAGCCAGATATCGGCGCAGACTATAGACCTGCGCCATCTTCACGCTGAACCGGTACCGCGGGGGAAAATCGTGCTGCGCTGCTTCATGTCCCTGCTTCTGCTTGTGCTCATGGTCTGCCCGTGCCCAGGCATGGCCGAAGAAACGTGGACGGTCTCGGACTTAGGCGATGAAAATAAGCCGAATACCCTGCGTTATATCATCAACATAGCCAATGAGGGTGTGCTTGATGTTGATGTTATCGATCTGACGCACCTGAGCGGGACCATCCTGCTCTGGAGTCCCCTGGTCATCAATATGCCGAGTCCAGGCACCATCAAGCGTAAGCTGACCATCATCGGACCTGGTGCGGACGTGCTGGCCATCGATGGCCGCAACCTCGTGCGCTGTTTCGAAGTCCTCGCAGGCGAGATAACCATTCGCGGGTTGACGGTGAGGAATGGCCGCGCTCCGACTGATCCCGCGCTCGGTTCTTTATACGGCGGCTGCATACGCTTCAGCGGTGACTATCTCACGCTGGAGGATTGCATTGTGGAGAACGGCACGGCTGCGGCTGGTGGCTGTATTATAGGTGGCTGGAATTTGACCTTGAGGCGCACCACAGTGCGTAACGGCGTGGCGGAAGGCCCCGCCAGCTATGGAGCCTATGGAGGCTGTGGAGGAGGCATCTTCGGCTTTGGCCTGATGGAAGATTGCACAGTGATTGGATGCCGAGCCAATGTATATGGTGGCGGGATTTTTCGTGGTACGGCAAATACTACTGCCAGCATCATACGAAGCACGATTGTTGATTGTCATGTCCCGCCAGGTGACACTGGAGGTGGAGGTATAGCTAAAATTGATGAAGGCGGTTTGCAGATACGTGACAGCCTCATCCGCGGGTGCTCGGCTGGCAGGTATGGCGGCGGGATTTACTTCAAAGGCACCCCACCGACTTCATATGGAACACCAACCGCACACTTAGAACTCATCAACTGCACGCTGACCGATAACAGCGCCGGGACTGAAGGCGAAAGCGGCTTTTCCAATGCAGGCGCCATATATGCACATGGAAGGACCTATGCGGACTTCTGCACGATTACCGGAAACAGCGCCGCGGACAAAGTCGGCGGCATCGTCTTCAGCGAAGGGCCGATCTTCTTCAAGAACTCCATCCTGTCCGGCAACACGGCCGCGGATGCCCCCTATGATTATGACGACAGCGGCGCTGTCATGGAAATCTTCGGGGGCAACGTTGCCCCCCACGCCGGGGGTAGCACGCCCTCGGATCCCAGGTTGCGGGCGGTGCTGGAGGACGAGGCTACCGTGGGCTACCTGCCCGCGCACGACAGCCAAGCCCTGGACGGCGCCATGGATTGCTCCGGGTTTGTAAGCACTACGATCACGACGGACGCCCGCGGCAAGGACCGGCCCCAGGGTGGAGGGTGCGACGCGGGAGCCTTCGAGTTCCAGCTGCCGGTCGCGGACGCCGGCGCTGACCGGTCCGTGCACAGGTGGGACGACGTGCTTCTGGACGGAGCCACCTCCACGCCGGGAGAGGATGGAGCGATCACCTCCTGGCAATGGACCCAGACAGGCGGCTCACCCAGCGTCACGCTCAATGGAGCGGACACCGAACTTGCCGTGTTCGAGGCCCCCGAAGTTTCCCTGAATGAGATCCTGACCTTCAGGCTCACCGTGACCACTACCCACGGCTACACGGCCGAGGACACCGTGGCTGTGACCGTGATCAGCACGCCGAAACCGCCCGTGGCCAACGCCGGCCCTGACCAGAACGTTGCCGCCGGCGCAAGCGTGACCCTTGACGGCAGCGCAAGCTCCGACCCCAACGGCGACAGCCTGACCTACTCCTGGACCCAGACCGGCGGCAC
>NZ_AULZ01000040.1 GCF_000422545.1 Desulfocurvibacter africanus subsp. africanus DSM 2603 | reverse complement strand
TGGCCGCGTCGGTCTCGCAGAACGAGACCTCGGGCAGGCTGGCCAGGGACATGCGCTTTCCTCCTTTGGGCAGCCGCAAGCGGCCGCCACGTTGCACAGGTGCGTGGGGTGCCTGGGGTCCCGGCCCAGGTGGGCCGGCCGGGTTGATCAGGCAGGCGCGAGACTACGATGGAGGGCGGAAAGGCGGGATGGCGCGGTGCAGACTATGCGTGCAAAGGCGCGCAAGCCTGTGCGCAGGCGCGGCAGAGGGGGCCTTCGGAGGCCGAGGACAATCATGCAGGACTGCACGATTGGACGTCGCCACCTTTGGCGACGCCCGCAGGGCGAGGGCCAGGACGGCCCGAGTCACACTCATCTCCCTGGACCTAATGTGATGTTTGATCGCGGCGTGATGTCATGCTTGGGCAGGGCGTAGCAAAGAGATTGGTGGATGGATTGGCGGAATGATCTGGACAAGCGGTCCGAGTGGGTCACTCGTCACGGCATGGAAGCTGTATAAAAGCGATAAATGGCGACCCTCCCAAGCGGGGGGGAGTGCCCATGAACGCAAAGCCGTTCCTAACCAATGAACAATAGGCGATAATTCAACCGATAGAGCAGAAGGGGCGCAGATGGACGGAAGATCGAAAAAGACGTCGGCATGATGATGTTGTGAAGATAATTAGCTTCCAATTTCATCGCTAAACAACTACAAACAGGTAGCAGCTATTCTTGTCCATTCATTAAAGTGTCAATACCAACTCTGAAAATATCTACTATAGAAGATACTATCTTGCCTTGTTCAAGATGAGCAGCAAACTCCATTTCTTCGTCAGTCAACTTCAACAACAGAACGTTTGCTTGCAACAACCTTTCCTTGCATTTTGGTACTTGCTTAAGAACCTCTGCCTGCGCACATCCCCGCTTGGCACAGCCGGACTCAATTGCAGACTCAAGATGCATCATGAGGAGTGTGTAAGCACAGTTAAGAGGGTTGCATGGGTCAACCCTATAGCCAGTCCTTTTTGTTGGTTGGATATTATGCAGAGGATCAAGCAGCACAATATTAAATGTATCATTCTCGTCCCAAAAGCCAACAACTCGACCTAGAGCCTGAGAAATCTGAAACTGCATTAATGGATACTCTTCTTCATTGTCTCTATATGAAGATGGTATCCAATCCAGATCTTTCATTTTGACGGGAATATTCTTCTGATTCCAGTCAATGGGGTGGTATCTCCACGTGTCTAGCTTGGCAGAATCGCAAAGGAACTTCTCTAGTTCTTCTTTGGAAAGCTCTTGAAGCTTGGCTAGAAGAGAGGCAAACCACGTCTCAGGTGTACGATCCAATCCGAAGTACTTAATTTGCTTCCAGAATCGAAAAGAAAAAGTCCACCTCTTAGGCTCTTCGGCCTTAGAGGGGATCGGGCGTTTGCCTAGTAGGTCAGCAGTATTATTACCTAATACAGGAACCGGAAACTTCGACTTCGCCATATACCCTATGACTTACTTTTCCAACCGAGAAGCGTAGAATTTTGCCATGACATCTTCGTCTATCGGATTCTCACAACGGACATGCAAGGGAAGATCCCCGCGAGCACTCTTCCAAGGCTCTTCCTGGTGGGTCATGCTTTCCAGTTGGTCACCAGTAAACTGTCCATAAACATTCAACACTGCATCAATAAGCTCTCGAGCTTCTTGAGACATCGCCGCAGCATTAAAATCTTCTCTAATATCAGAAGATGAAAGCGGAGAATACAGAGACTTAGTGAGTGCAAAACGGTCATAAATGGTGCGACTCACTGGGCCATGTACCCAAGCCTGGAAATGACCATCAAAAAGCCGGCCTTTCCCAAATGCTAAATGCCAAGCTTGGCAGTAATACAGTATTTTTTGAAGCTTAAGGTTATTAAGCCCAATTCCAGCCTCACTAGCTTTCGCAATTACGTAATCACAGGCGTCATTAATGCTAATCATATCCATTCCTCCAATCAACTTAAGCGCATAAAATGACATACTATCTGTTGATTGTCTGGTCTGCTCTTAGCCTACCTCTATAGCTGGTGCAAGATTTATTAGGGGCGGCAAAAATACCCCCGTTAAAATCAACTACATCTTTCCTAGCCACAATGCCCTTCAGCCTTGCAGCTCACTGCAAGAGCCGTAGGACCGCCACGAACTCCAGCCACAGCCGCTCCGGGTTGCCCGGATAGAGCGTGCGGCTGGTTATGGCCTGGTGCGTGGCCAGCAGCCACTCGCGCACCTTGGCCGCGTCGGTCTCGCAGAACGAGACCTCGGGCAGGCTGGCCAGGGACATGC
>NZ_AULZ01000039.1 GCF_000422545.1 Desulfocurvibacter africanus subsp. africanus DSM 2603 | reverse complement strand
AGACATGGGGAATCGTGATTCTAGGTGATACAAACTAAAGCGGACTTCAAATCCGGTGGACGGTCGAAAGGTCGTCGGTAGGCTCGACTCCTATATGCTTCCGCCAAGGTTAAAGAAATTTAGTAAGCCCGCAGGGAAACCGGCGGGCTTTTTTTGTCCATCGAGGAGGACATGGGGAACAATAGTCGCTGGATAGCGGATAATCTTTCTTAGAGCAGATCGCTTTTAAGACGCCCGCTCCGGCGTTGACGGCGCAAGTGAATTGCGCCTACGCCTATGCGGCGGCAAGCCATGCCGACGCATGGCTTGCAGAGCATTTTCAAAAGCAAAATGCTCTAGGAGCCACGGTCATTGCCAGGAAGATCATGCCCTTCCGGCCGAGGTCTGTGGGCAATGGAGAAAGCAGCATTACCAGCGCTGAGGCGAGAGCCACGAATAGCCAGTATCTCTCAGGAACCGGAGCAGGAGTGCATGCTCATTTGCGTACAGGGCCAAAGGCCAGCAGATACAGCAAATGCTCATCAGGCGTCAGACCAAGCACCTGGTCGACTTCAGCATCGAAAAATGCCCCAATTCCACAGCAGCCCAGGCCAAGGGCCGAAGCAGCCAGATATGCGCGCTGGCCGAGCTGGCCGCTCAGCAGATGCGCCAGGCGGTATGCCCTGGGTCCATAATCCAGCTCCAGGGCAGGCAAATTCGCCCAGACCAGCACGATCAGGGCAGCCTGGGCCATCCAGGCCTGGCCCAGGCATGCCGAGGCCAGTTCGTTGGCCAGAGGCTTGGCGTGCAGTAGCTTAAGCCTGCCATCCGATTCGAGGCTGTATAGGCCAGGGGCCAGGCCGTGGACCCTTTCGGCCATGATCCCAAGCCGCACTACCCCGTCTGCCTGCAAGCCGGCGAGCAGGGAGAGCAACATATCAAACTGCGTACGGGCGAGTTCTTCCAGCGTGAACTTGCGTTGCGAACGCCGGTGTTGCGTGGCTTTGGCATATGTGCCGAGGCTGCCCACACCGGTGGAGGGTTTCGGAAATCCGCACGCCAGGGGCGTCAAATCCAGTGGTCGCGAGAAAGGTTTGCTGGTCGCTCTGTGAACCTCCATGAGTTCCGCGGGGGGAAGGTCGTCTTTGGCGCAGCGGCTCGCGGCAATGAGTATGGATTCGTCCGCCGCCAGCTGATCAGCAGGTGGCTGGGGAACCGGATCGCTCGTGGCGGCGGCCAGACATGCTTCCCGTTCAGGGTCGAGGCACAGCTGCCTGTTCGTTTCCTCATCCGGGAAAGCATAACAGGGCTGTAATTCGATCCCCAGACTCATGGCCGCCCGGAGAAGGTTTTCGAGCAGGTGCCCTGTATCCAACAAGCAGTATCGATACGCCCTGCTGCCATATTTCCAGACGGCTCGGTGAAAGATAGCTGTAATATAAAAGGTGAGCCCCCGACTCGCTCCTGCGTATTGCCGCAGCAGGCGGAGTTCGTACGTAAAGGGGTTGTAATGGTAGAGTCCGTCGGACAAGCCGGCAATTCCCTTGGCCTGGATATAGAGTTCGCAGGGATAGAGGGCTCCGGCCGACGGGCAGCTCAAAAGTCGTAGCGCTTCGCCCATGCCGCGGTATTGGGCTGTTACCGAGTAAGCCAGAGAAAGCAGAGTGGATAAATCGACAAGAGTAACTTGCTGCCTAATGTTTTGGGGAGGAAGATGATTTGACAAAGGCGCATCAGACAGGCTCTCGCTCGGCTTCAGCTTGAGCCTAGGCAGGCCAGGATAGCTCTTGGGGCAAGTCGGCTTGCTTCGCCAATCCATGCTCCCGCCTCGCAACGTGCTCCTGCTGAGGCTGGAGTGCTGATGATAGCTCAGGATCGGTGTGGGAGTGCCCATGACATCCCCTTCTCTAGCGATTCCCAGAAAGAATAACGCAGGGCGATTGCGGATACAAGACGATTATGGTTGCTAACTTATGGCACATGGGCGGTTCTTGACGTGCCGCGGACTCCTGTGGGACTACAACTCCTGTCGATTATTCCTAGGGAGGCCTTTATGACCCGGACGCCCCTGGCTGCTTTGCACCGCCTCGTCTGGACCGCGCTGATGGCCGCATTGATCGCGGCTGGGGCGTTTTTGCACTTTCCCTTGTGGGGCGTGCCATTCTCGCTGCAGATATACTTTACCTTTCTGGCCGGACTGGCGCTTGGGCCTCTGTGGGGTGTTGGTGCAGTAGGCTTGTACATTCTGGCCGGCCTTATAGGCTTGCCGGTTTTTGCCGGTGGCAGATCCGGTCTGGCCGTGCTGCTTGGACCTACAGGCGGCTATATTTTCGGCTTTCTGGCCTGTGCCCTGATCATGGGCTTTGCCAGTCGCGTCAAGGGCCCTGTTCTCTGGACCCGCGGACTAATCTGGGGCCTTGTGGCCATTCTGGCGGTCTACGTTCCAGGTGTGCTGCAACTCAAGAGCATGCTTGGCATAGGCTGGGACGAGGCCCTGACCATCGGAGTGGCTCCCTTCGCGCCGCTCGACATCATCAAGCTGGTGCTGGCCATCGTCACCCAGCGCTATATGAGCCGAAGCAGGCTGCTTCCAACTTGATCCATCTCGCCGACATCCACTTCACATACGACCGGACCAAGGTCTTCCAGGGCATATCCCTACGTCTTGAGCGCGGTCTGACCCTGGCGCTGGTTGGAGCCAACGGCAGCGGCAAATCCACATTGCTGTCCTTGCTGGCCGGCTTGTATGTGCCCGATACGGGCAGTTTGAGCGTAGCCGGATATGCTTCTCCGGGGCAAGAGAAGGCCATCCGCCTCCTGAGCGGGTTGGTTGTTCAGGATGCGGATTTGCAGATTCTTGGCGCCACGGTGGGCGAAGACTTGTGCCTCGGACTTGATCCCGAAGATGCTGTAGGCATGGCCGAAGCCAGGCGCCTTGCTGCAAGTTTTTACCTTGAAGAATTGTGGGAAGAACCTGTGCAGGTTCTGTCCTGGGGCCAGAAACGAAAGCTGTGCATTGCGGCCGCCCTGCGCCGGAAACCGAAGCTCCTGCTCCTGGACGAGCCCTTCAGCGGACTGGACTATCCGGGCATGCGCGAAATGCGCTCAGTACTCCTCGCCAATAAGGCGGCCAAACTGACGCAGGTCATCTCCGCGCATGACATTGAACCTCTCGCCGATATCGCCGACTTGTGGGCCGTGCTGGAGAAAGGCAGACTGGTCGCGTGGGGCACGGCTGCGGAGGTTTTCCCTCTCTTGGCCGGGCACCACGTGCGTCCGCCGTGCTCCTGGCAGGCCGGCTTGGGCGTCAGGCCATGGGAGTAACGCGTGCAAAGGTTCATACGGACCTTTGATCCGCGCCTGAAGATCGCCCTGGGGCTGATGCTGGCCGTGCTTATATGGGTTGCCGGTCCCGTAGGAGTGGCTGCCTACGCTTTGGGCCTGACCGCCATGTTTGTGGCTGCGCGGCTTGGACCGGTATTCTCGCTGGCATTCAAGAGCTACCTTCTGTTTCTGAGCATCTGGACCGGCCTCAAGATCCTTGTCGGTGCGATCGCGGACTTGCCCCTGGATCAGAATCTGGCCGAAGCTGGATTTTTAGCCATGCGTTTGTACACCTTGCTGGCCACGGGTCTGATTCTGTCGGCCTCCTCCTCACCACGCTCGCTGGGGCTGGCCGTGAGCTGGTATCTGCGCCCGCTGGGACGCTGGACTTGGCAGCCCGCTTTGGCACTGGCGCTCATGATCCATTTTCTCCCGCTCATTGGGCAGACATTCGCTCAGATCAGGCAGGTAATCGGCCTGCGCTGCCATGGATTGCCTGCCCACAGTCGCCTGATCCTGCTGTTGCAGGCATCTTTGCGCGCACTGGCCCAGAAGACCTGGGATCAGACCTTGGCTCTGGCCGGTCGCGGGCTTGATGCGCCCGAGGCCTGGCAAGCGCGCATGCCGTGGGTGGCCAGAGATCTGGCTGCCGGTTTTGCGTTGGCGACGATTCTGGCCGCCTTGGCCTCATTCTGATCTTGAGCAGACGGAATCCATTTCCAGCCCCGCAGTTCCATGCTCTGCCTTGAACTCCTTTTCAGAGCTGAACTGGCAATTCTTCCAGGCCGAGGCTTGGTTCAAACCGGTGACTGCGGCGACAGGACCAACTGTGGGCAAGTTATGGCCATGACTTGGCTTTACGGGCCGCTGAAACTGCTTTATGAGTTGCTCCATGCACGAGATGTCAATCGCCCAGAGCCTGATCGATATCGTCGACCAGGAAATGAAGAAGCACGGCGTCACCAAGCTGCTCAAGGTCAAGGTCATGCATGGTCGACTGGCCAACGTGGTGCCCGAGGCCCTGCACTTCGCCTGGCAGGCCCTGACCCTCGAAACACCGTTTGAAGGCGCCGAGCTTGTGACAGAGGAAGTACCGCTCAAGGTTCGCTGCAAGCAATGCGGGATCACTTTTGAGCCGGAGGATGCGACCCTGCTGCTCATGATCTGCCCGCAATGCGGTGAGGAGTTCGGCCATGAGGTGCTGAGCGGCAAGGAATTGTACATCGAAAACCTCGAGGCCGAATGAGCCTTGGGATGCAAAGGTGCGTTTGACATGGAGATACCCATTGTCCGAAACCTCCTTGAGGCTAACAAGCGCATTTCAAAAGACCTCAAGCGCCGTTTCGACGAAAAAAAAGTTCTGGTGCTCAATCTCATGAGCTCGCCCGGCGCGGGCAAGACCTCCTTGCTGGAGCGAACCCTGCGCGACTTGAAGGCTGAGTTCCGCATGGCGGTCATCGAAGGCGACCTGCAGACTGACAACGATGCGCGGCGCGTGGCCGCCACCGGCGCCCAAGCCGTACAAGTCAACACCGATGGCGGCTGCCATCTTGACGGCAATATGATCCAGGCCGCTCTTGAGAGTATCGAGCTCGATGGCCTGGACATCCTGTTCATCGAGAACGTGGGCAATTTGGTTTGTCCGGCGGAGTTCGATCTGGGAGAAGACGCCAAGGTAACGCTGCTCTCGGTAGCCGAAGGCGATGATAAGCCCGAGAAGTATCCGCTCATGTTCCATATCTCCAAGGCCATGGTCCTCAATAAAGTCGATTTGCTGCCCTACGTGGATTTCGACCTGGAAAAGGCCAAGGGCCATGCTCGCAGGCTCAACAAGGACTTGGCGATATTCCCTGTGTCCTGCCGCACGGGCGAAGGTCTTGCGCCCTGGTATGATTGGCTGCGCCGAGAGCGTGCCGCCAAGCTGTAGCCTGTTTGCATCTGTGAATATGACTTCCACAGGCTGAGCCGTTCGCCCGGTGCCGAAGGGGAACGCGCAGTCCGCAAGGCAGCTTACGGGGTTCCAGAAGTCGCTTTTCCCCAGGTAATAGCGATTTGCTCTTTACCAGCTGCGAGCCCTTGATATAAAAGGCCCTTCGCGACTTCGCCAGCGTAGCTCAGTTGGTAGAGCAGCTGATTCGTAATCACATGGCGGGCTTCGGCCCGCCTTTTCTTTTTGGCCTACTGTCCGCAATTTGTCCGCATTACGTTAGACAAGCCCCCTTGCCCTCTCCCCTGCCCACGCTATCCACTCCCTATGCCTCCTCTATGTGATATCTGTTTCCATGGGTCCTGTTTTTTGATCTACATGTGCTCCAGGTCCGCTGGAGTTCCCTGTGCAATGCATAATCCATTTATTGTGAACTAATCATATCTGGCAATATGCTACGAATCGTAAACATATTTGCCTTCTTCATTGTTAAAGACTATAATTTTAGCATTACGCTTATATTTTTATCTCAAAGGAAGGATGTACATGAAACGCATTTTGCTTGTCTTGTGCCTTGTCCTACTACCTGTGCTAGCCCACGCCGGAGACACCCCGTTCGACGGCTTCTACATCGGAGCAAAGGCTGGCCTTGAGTCCTACGATGTCGATGTGGAGTACGACTTGGGCGGGGGCGGCTCGCTCGATGACGAAGCTGACGATTCTGGATTCGTTGCCGGTGCTTACTTGGGCTATGGCCGCACCATCAAGAACGTCTTCTACCTGGGCTGGGAAACTGACGCCATGTATCATGGCATGGACGGAGAATTCGATTATTACCAGGGTCATTACTACGAGTCCCTAGATATGAATTGGTCCCTTGGTGTGAAAGCCCGCCTGGGTGGCGTCATTGCAGATCGCCATTTGGCCTACGGCCTGGTCGGACTGCGGATTGCAGGTTTCGACTACAGGAATGATACTGGCTATGCTGTCGACGATGAAGAGGAGAGCCCGGTACTGCCTGGATTCACCGTGGGCGGTGGCTATGAGTTCGCAATAACGAAGCACCTCATCGCCCGCGCGGAAATTGCCTACACTGCCTACGCCGCATACGAACTTGAATATGTTGGTGGCCCCTTAAGTGGCACCGAGGAGTCAATTTCGCCAAGTACCTTGGATTATACCGTGGGCTTGGCCTGGAACTTCTAGTCGCTTAATTGTCTTTTCGAGCGCAGCTAGGCTCAATAAGGTGGCGCACAAATTATTTGGTGCGCCACCTTATAATTCTAAGTCTTACCATTTAGAAGTTTGTCGACTGCCACGGAGCGAGCCAGGGGCAGCCTGCCACATCCTGGGCTGCGCTTGCTGTGATGCCGGAAAACAAGTCTATCCACTGCCGACCTGCCCTGACACACCTTTGTTGAATTGGTTGTCAGGTTAGAGCATTTTGCTTTTGAAAATGCTCTGCAAGCCATGCGTCGGCATGGCTTGCCGCCGTGTAGGCGTAGGCGCAATTCACTTGCGCCGTCAACGCCGGAGCGGGCGTTTTAAAGCACTTTGCAATTAAGCTGAGAATACCCACAGGCTTTGAACCATCCTCTGGCATTCTCAGGAGTGATCAGGTCAAGGGCTGCTGCGATTGCTGCATAAAGAGCCTCCTGAGTGCGTGCTTTCGCGCTTCGGAGGCTCTCTTTCACCTTGCTCCACATTTGTTCGATGGGGTTTAGGTCCGGCGAGTACGCAGGCAGCCACCAGAACTCGGCTCCAGCTTGCCGTATAAGTTCTTGAGCTTGCTTGTCCTTATGGGCTGACAGGTTGTCAGCCACTACGATATCCCCAGGTCTAAGCGTCGGGGCTAAAATTGTGCGGATGTATTCCCGAAACACGCGTCCTGTTGTCGCGCCTTTGATGGCCATGCACGCGACCTCTCCATCAAGCCGGATTGAGGAGATCATGGTCGTGGTATTCCAGTGCCCTCCCGGAGCATGGTCATGGCAACGCTTGCCGCCAAATGCACGTCCTCGCAGCCTGGTCATGTTCGTCTTTGCACCAGACTCATCAATGAAGACAAAACGGCGGGAATCTGTATCTGCTTGCAGGGACGACCACGTCACGCGTGCGACCTTGATATCATCTCTTTCTTGCTCGTCGGCACGCAGAGTTTTTTTTGAAACTCAAACCCAAGCGCTTGAGCGTCCTATGAATGGTCGAAGGATGGCAGCTTAAGTTCAATGCAGCCTTAAGCTCTTCCAAGGTCATGTCCGGCTTTTGTTTGACCAGCTCAAGAAGCCTGCTTTCTTCTTCCTGCCCAAGTGAGCGCGGTCTGTTGCCAGTGGGCCTGGGTCCAATCTGGCCGGTCTTGTTTTGTCTCATCCAGCGATAGACTGAACTCACGCCAGCTTGGAAAAGCCTGGCGACCACCTTTGGGTGCTCGCCATCATTCAGGGCATCCAGGGCCAGCCGTCTTTTTTCTTCCGATGCTATTGGCATGCAGACCAGCTAACAACGCTCACTAGAATTGCAAGTTGCTTTAA
>NZ_AULZ01000038.1 GCF_000422545.1 Desulfocurvibacter africanus subsp. africanus DSM 2603 | reverse complement strand
CGAGATGTTCGTCAAGGACCCCGTAGGCCCGGAGTTCATGGCTCCGCCCGCCCGGCAGGAACGGGCAGCCTAGAGCAGATTGCTTTTACAGCACCTTGCACATGAAATTAGAAAATGGGGGTGCAGGGAGCGCCGCTCCCTGCCGGGAGAGAGTCTGAGAGAGGGCAGCGCCCTCTCTCAGTTCAAACGCAAATTGCTCTAGGGCCTGTTAACGCTATATAAGAACAACAGCTATTATAGCGCGTTACGTTTAAAGCAATTTCCCTGGGCCCTTATCTTCATTCATAAACTGCTTTAGTGTGAACAGGCCCTAAAGCAGATTGCTTTTAAGGCGCCCGCTCCGGCTTTGACGGCGCAAGTGAATTGCGCCTACGCCTACGCGGCGGCAAGCCATGCCGACGCATGGCTTGCAGAGCATTTTCAAAAGCAAAATGCTCTAAAATGGAACGACTCGACCGGGACAGGGATTTCCTTCTCCCCTGCCCGGCCAAGATCTCACGACGACGGCTTGCCTCCCGCAGGCTCGGGCTCCAAGGGTGAAAAGCCCGGCGGCAAAGGCTCGCTGCCTGCGCCGGGAGTGCCGGACTCCTCCAGCGGCGAAAAGCCGGGAGGCAAACCATGCTCATCGGAGCCGGCCGGGATGCCCCAGGTCTTGTCCTGCTTGAGCGACAAGGACAGCCCCGTGGCCTGGGCGGCTGATTGCAGGGAGCCTGAGGACAGGCGAATCTGATTCTTGGAGCCGACGCGGATGGCCCGCGCGGGCCGCACGGGACAAAAGTGCTCACAATAGCCGCAGCCAGCACAACGTTTCTCGTCCACGTGCGGCACATAGACCGGGTTGCCCGGCTCGGGCTTGAGTTCCACCGCCCCATAGGGACAGACCTCGTCACACACCAAACACTTCTTCTTGTCCTTCCAGGCCAGGCATGTCTCGCGATTCACTTCGGCCGTACCGAGTTTGGCCCAGACGCGTTCCTGCAAAGGCAGAGGCCGAATGGCCAGGGTCGGACAGGCTTTGCCGCATTGGTGGCAATGCGGATCGCAGAAGCCGCGCACAGGGGTCAGCCCAGGACTGAACACGCCCAGCACACCCGAGGAGAACCACACGGGCTGGATGATGTTCGTGGGACAGGCCAGGGCGCACTGGCCGCAACGCATGCAGCGGGACAGGAACTCGTCCTCGGGGGCGCTGCCCGGAGGCCGAACTGTCGCGGCTTGCAGCGGTGCGGCCAGACCCAAGCCGCCCACGACCAGTCCGGCCGCGCCCGTGGCTCCGGCGGCAAGCACGGCCCGCCGACCAGCCATGGTCGGCTGCGCAATTTGGGAATCCAGCACAGGCAGGCTCACGGGGAAATCGATAGCCCCCGTCGGGCAGACTCCCGCGCAAACGCGGCACAGGATGCACTCGCCATGGCGCGTCGCGTGAGGATCGTCAGCTATGGCCTGCATGGGGCAGGCGCGTTGGCATTTGCCGCATTCGATGCACTTCTCGGACACGCGGCGGCGCCAGACGGGCCTGCGCGAAAGCAAGGCCAGGCTGGCCCCGGCTGGGCAAACGTAACGGCACCAGAAACGCGGCGAAAGTCGCGAGGCGGCGAACACAAGTCCGAAAAAGACGGCCACGAAGCCCATGGTAGCGAAAAGCGGGGCCCTGATCTCCAGAAACAGCAGCGTGCGGATATCCAGAGCGTCGGCCACCGGCCGCATGAGCGGCAAGGCTTTCTCCATGCTCAGAGCCGCGAGCGGATAGGCCACAAGACCCCACAAGCGCGTCAACAGCGGCATGGGCGCGGCCAGGAACACAAGCGAGACGCCCAGCAGCGCGGAGCCGAGGACGAGCGCCAGCAGCCAGTATTTGACCTGCCGCAGACTCCCGGGCAGCCGCCTGCGGCGGGCCAGCAGGGCGTCGGCGCAGTCCACGGTGGCGCCCATGGGGCAGACCCAGCCGCAGAACAGCCGACCCAGCAGCGGGGCCAGGGCCAGCACGAGCAGTCCGGGCACGATGCCGGCCGGGAAGTCCCGTGCGCTCAGGGCCGTGCCCAAAGCCACCAGCGGATCCAGACGCAAAAATAGATTCTCCGCCACGGGCGAGGCCAGGTTGGCGAAGGCTGCGGCCAGCAGACCCAGGAAGAGCGTCAGGCTCAGGGCCTGTACGAGGCGTTGCGCGCGTGGGCGCGGCAGACGCAGACGTTTATTACGAAGGCGCGCCGGACCGGAACGCCCTGGAGCTCGACGAGTTTGCATGGCTGAACGGTAGGCGCTCCGGCTAGAGGGTCAAGGTCCGCGTGTGCAGGTTTTCGATATCCAAACGGCCCAGGCCGCGCTCGGCGGCCCGGCGGATGTGGTTGACCTGCTGAGGCTTGAACGTGCGGCCGTACCACTCGAAGGACGCCACGCAGGTTGCGTCGGCCGCGACCATGTCGCGCGAAGCGATGACCGTGTCCGCCTTGATCACCTTGCCAGGCCCGGAGGGTCCGCCCGTGGTGAGCACGTAGCTCGAGTCGATCACCGTCAGATCGGCCTTGAGCAGGCTGGCCAAGTCAACGATAGCCTCGTCCAGCTCATGGCGTCCGTGCATGACACCGCGATCGAGGATGAGCCCCATCATGCCCTTGAGCGACAGGCTGACGCCCGCACTGGAATGGGATTTGGCCGTGGGCGCTGCGATGAGCACGTCGGCCTCCAGCACGTCGCGCATGACCTGGTTGCGCTTCATGTCCTCGCCCTTGGGGATGTCCGCCTCGCGGTAAAAACTCGGGCTGGTGAAGGCGTGCACCATGTCCTCTTCGATTGCCTGGCAGGCCTCGCGGATGCCGGACTGCTCCAGGCAACGCTCGGCGCTGGACAGCGGATGATCCAGGACAAGCACGCGCGAGGCCCCGGCCTCCTTACACATGGCCGCCAAAGCCGTGACAACCTCGGGGTGGGTGTTGGAGCCGCGCTCCACCGGGTGAGGGAAGCTCATGTTGGGCTTGATGACCACGCGCTGGCCGGGCTTGACGAAGGCCTTCATGCCCCCGAGCAACTCGACCGCCGCACGCGTGGCCGCTCCGGGAGCGCCCTTGACCACGGCCACGTCGGGCGCGGCCTCCGCGAACAACGACTCGGCGCTCACCAGGCCAGATGCCCCAGCCGCCAGCCAGAGCGCACCATGCAACTGATATTTGAGGAAATCCCTGCGCTTCATGCAAGCCCCCCTGCTCTGGAGATGACGCGGGCCTCGGGAATGAAGGCCGGCGGGTCACGAATGGGGCAAGCCTAGCAACTCGGCATGGCCAGGGCAAGGAGAGTCGGCACGAAACGCGTCTAAAGCAGATTGCTTTTAAGACGCCCGCTCCGGCGTTGACGGCGCAAGTGAATTGCGCCTACGCCTACGCGGCGGCAAGCCATGCCGACGCATGGCTTGCAGAGCATTTTCAAAAGCAAAATGCTCTAGGGCCTGTTCACACTAAAGCAGTTTATGAATGAAGATAAGGGCCCAGGGAAATTGCTTCAAACGTAACGCGCTATAATAGCAGTAGTTATTATATAGCGTTAACAGGCCCTAAAGCAGATTGCCTTTAAGACGCCCGCTCCGGCGTTAACGGCGCAAGTGAATTGCGCCTGCGCCTACGCGTGGCGGCAAGCCATGCCGACGCACGGCTTGCAGAGCATTTTCAAAAGCAAAATGCTCTAACCGCCCAAGGTCAAGCCAAGCACGCCCAGGAACATGAGCAGGGAGCCGGCCAACTGCGGGCCAACCTTGCGCTCGCCGAACATGGCCATGCCCAGCAGCACGCTGAACAACCCGCTCAGGCGCTTGATGGAAATCATGTAGGCTGTCTGGATCAGGGCCACGGCATACATGTGCAGCAGGAAATGGGCGGACATGGCCAGGCCCACGGCCAGGCCCAAGGTGGGACGGCGCAGCATGGGCCGGATGCGGATGTGTCCGGTCAGGCGCAAAGTCAGCAGGATAAACGGCGCGGCCAGACACCAGAAGACCACGGCGGAGAAAAACGGGTCCATGAGCTGCACCTGGCGCTTGCCCATGACCGCGCACAGAGCATAGATCAGCGAGGCCCAAAGCATCATGCGCGAGCCGGGCTCGCGGAACAGGGCCTTGAAGGGCGCAAGCACGTCGTTGCGACGGAAACTGCCCAGGTTGAGCACGTAGCTGCCGGCCACGATGGCCATGATGCCGGCCATGCCCGCCGGGCTGACCGTCTCGTTGAGCCAGGCATAGCCTACGAGCACCACGAATGCCGGCGTGAATGACAGAAGCGGCATGGTCAGGGACAAGGGGGACAGGTTCACTGCCGCGAACTGGAGCAGCAGGCCCAGGGAATTCAGCGGAACGAGCGCGGCCGTGATCCACCAAAATTCGGCGGGAGCTGCCAGGCTTCGCCCCGAGGCGAGCATGAAGGCCAGCAGGGGCAGGAACACGGGCAGGATATAGAGCATGGGCAAAGCGGCCATCTGCAAGGGCCGCTCGCGGCCAAAGAACTTCTTGAGCAGCGCAGCCTCGGATGCCGCCAGGAACGCGACCGTCAGCGATGCGGGAAACCAGTGCATGCGCGTGGTCCGACTTCGGTCAGTTGGCGGCCTGGAAGACCACTGTCTCGCCGCGTTGCAGGAACACCGCGCGCATTAGCCTGCCCTGGCCGTCCAACTCTACCTGCAGGACGAAAGGCGCCTCGCCGTTGCCCATGAGCCCTTGCACGGCCGGGGTCATGACCAGGAAACGCAGGTCGCGGAAGATCACCAGTCGGCCATGCTCCGTGGCCTGCTCCTCCATGGCCAGGAAGCGGGAAAACCAGCGGTAGATGTCCACGAACTCGGACTGCGCGGCCAAGCTGTCCAGCAGGGCCGGGTCGGCTTTGCGAAAGGTTTTGAAGCCGTCCATGCCCTTGCCCGGCAGCAGGCTCACGGAGGTCACGCGATAGGTGTCCCCTTGCTCCACTATGATCTTCCACCACAAAGGGCTGAAGGCGTCGGGCTGCACGTGCACGCCATCGAAGGGCACGCCCTGGCTCGCGAGCTTGCGCGCGTAGAGGCTGCCCACGTTCTCGCGCAGGGTGGCGTTGGATAGCGGATAGATAACCAGCCAGGCCAGCCCCACCACGGCGAAGAAGCGACGCTTGGGCTTGGCCATGAAGCTCAGGGTCCCGAAAGCCAGGAGCGTCAAGGTGAAGAAGGGATCGATGATGAACACGCAGGGAAAACTGGCCCGCGCATGAGTAAACGGCAGATAAATCTGCGTGCCGTAATTGGTGATGAGGTCCAGGAAGATGTGCGCGAGCACGCAGCCGTAGGCTACGGCCGCTACGCGCCAGGCCGCCAGCGACCTGTTGAAGGCCTTGGCCGCGAGCGCCAGCAGCAAGGCCACGGCCAGTCCGCCGACGAAAGAGTGCGTGATGCCCCGGTGGTAGAGCAGGTACGGCCCAGGCCCAAGCAGCGAGAATAGATTGTCGATGTCGGGAATCCAGGCCGCGAGCATGCAAAAAGGTATGATGCGCTTCCAGGGCAGGAAGCCATCCCGAACAGCCTGACCAGCCAATATTCCGCTTGCGAGGTGGGTTACCGGATCCATGGTCGCCCTTCTATCCTACAAACCACGCCTGCTTCCACCACAATCTGGTGTCGCCCCTGAACAGCTCGCTGAATTGCCACGGCAGCTTCCGCAACGGAAGTGGGTACGCCGATTCGGGAACTCCCCAGGCTTTCCAGGTGCAACGGGTGCTCCGTCGCATGAATAACTCAGAGACTGCACCCTCAAGCGAAGACGAACGCGGAAGCCTTTCTCCAGTTCCTTCACCTGTACTCCGTCGAGCTTAAACCAGTGGCACTCTTTTTATTTATTTGCTACTTGGGAATGTCCGCAACAAGACGATCTTCCGGGGGCAGCATGAGCACGCTGATTCGCATTGCATCCAAACTGGCCTGCCTGATCCTCCTCGCCACGCTTGTTCTGCCGTGTCCGACTCTGGCACATCGGGTCACGGTCTTCGCCTGGGTCGACGGCGACACGGTGCGCACCACCAGCCAGTTCAGTCGGAACAACAAGGTTCATAGCGGCCTCATCGAGGTGATGGACGCAGCCACGGGCGAGCTGCTCGTAAGCGGCAGGACCAACAACCAGGGTGAGTTTTCCTTCGAGATTCCCCCAGCGGTCCGCGCGCGTGGCATGGACCTGCGCGTGGCGCTCAAGGCCGGCGAAGGCCATGCCGGCGAATGGATCGTGCCCGCAGCCGAATACATGGTCCAGGCCGGTGCGGTATCTATGAAGCAGTCGGAGCAGACAGAGATGTCGGGCCAGGCTAAACCTGTCGAAACTTCCGGACAGGCTGGAGCAGACCCGGCCGTCACTCCGCAGGTCTCAGCCGACATGCAGGCCATTGAGCAGGCCGTGGAGCGCGCCCTTGAACGCAAGCTCGCGCCCGTGACGCGCATGCTCGCCGAGCAGATGCAAGCCGGCCCGTCCGTGCCCGAGATCGTCGGCGGCATCGGTTGGCTCGTGGGTCTGGCCGGCATAGGCGCTTGGCTTGCCGCCAGGAAGAAGAAGTGATCTCCGAGCCCCTTACGGCCCATGGCGGGCTGCTTTCTCGCCTGGACCCGCGCATGCGGCTGGCTGCCGCGATCGGGTTCTCCGTCACAGCGGCCGTGCTGACGCACATTCCAGCCGCCCTTGCCGCCCTGGCCTGCGGCCTGTTGCTATTGGCCTTGTCGGGACTGAGCCTGCCGCCGGTTCTCAAGCGGCTGCTGCTGGTCAACGGCTTCGTGGCCTTTCTGTGGCTCTTTCTGCCCTTCAGCACGCCAGGCGAACCAATCTGGAGCCTGGGACCGCTCGCAGCCACCCGCCAGGGCTTGGCCATGGCACTGCTCGTCACGCTCAAGGCCAACGCCATCCTGCTGGCCTTCATGGCCCTGGCCTCGGCCATGGGCGTGCCGGCTGTAAGCCGCGCATTATCCGGTCTGGGGCTGCCCAGGAATCTGGCCCAGCTCGTCGCGTTCAGCTACCGCTACCTCTTCGTGCTCGGAGAGGAGTATCACCGCTTGCGCACGGCCGCGGCCGTGCGCGGATTCCGACCCAGGACCGACCTGCACACCTATCGCACCTACGCTCATCTGCTAGGCATGGTCCTGGTGCGTAGCCTGGACCGCTCCGAGCGCGTCTACCAGGCCATGCTCTGCCGCGGCTTTGACGGCGTGTTCCGGGGCCTGGACTCGCCAAGGCCAGGACAGGCCGACGCGGCCTTCGGCCTGCTGGCCCTTGTGGCCGTGACGACCATGCTCTATATGGACCTCGCATGAACGAAGCCAATTCCGCGCCCCCCCCAATCCTTGAAGCCCAAGGGCTGACCTTCGCCTATCCCGGCCGCGAAAGGCTCATGGACGGCCTGGATTTCATCCTGCGACCTGGCGAGCGGATCGGACTCGTGGGCCACAACGGCGCGGGCAAAACGACATTTTTCCTCGCGCTCATGGGTCTGCTCAAGCCCCAAGCCGGTCGAGTGTTCTTCAATGGCAGCGAGGCGTGTACCGAAAACGATTTCGCTGCCCTGCGCCGCCGCGTTGGACTGCTCTTTCAGAACGCCGACGACCAGCTCTTCAGCCCCACTGTACTGGAAGACGTGACCTTCGGGCCGCTCAACCTGGGGCAGCCGCCGGCCCAGGCACGCGAGACAGCCGTGCGCACCCTGGGCATGCTCAACCTGTCCGGCTTCGAGGAGCGCGTGACGCACAAGCTTTCTGGGGGCGAAAAACGGTTGGTGGCCCTGGCCTGCGTGCTGGCCATGGAGCCTGAAGCCTTGCTGCTGGACGAACCCACCTCGGGCCTGGACCCGGAGACGCGCGAGCGGCTCATCGGCATTCTTCGCGGCCTGCCCGTATCCTACGTCATCATTTCCCACGATTTGGATTTCCTGGAGCACACCACGGGCCTGCTCTGCGCCATGGAGCACGGCAAGATCGACTGCTCGCCTCGAATGTCCATCCACAGACATGCCCACGTGCACATCCACGGCGACAAGCCACACGTGCACCAGGAGTAGTAGCCGGAAAAGAAACCGGGCAGGGCTTTGCCCTCCCCGGACCCCACCCACCAGGGAGCGCGGCCCCCTGGACCCCATATCCAAAAAATGGTTTGAACATCTTACAGCATGCTGAGCGGGTCCAGATCAAGGCTCAACCGAAGCTCGCCCCCGACTGGGGCCAGTTCATGGGCCTTGGCGAACACGGAGCGCAGGGATTGCCAGTCCGCGGCCTTGAGCAGGCAATGGAAGCGCTTGCGGCCGCGCAGCATGGCAATGGGAGCAGGCGCGGGGCCCAAGGCGCGCACGCCGCGAGCGGCTGCTTCATCGCGCAGGGCCTGGGTCAGCTTGGCAAGGGTCTGCGCCCCCTGCTCCCAGTTGAGCGGATAGCTCGCTCTTACCAGGGCCAGGCGCGAAAACGGCGGATAACCGTAGCGTCGCCGCAGTTCCAGTTCCTGGGCATAGAAGGCTTGATAGTCATGGGCCAGCACGTGCGACCAGAACTCGTTGCCCGGATCGCGGGTCTGCACGAGCACGCGCCCCGGCTTCTCGCCACGGCCGGCGCGGCCAGAGACCTGCACCAGTAGCTGAAAGGTGCGCTCGGCCGCGCGGTAATCCGGCATGTTGAGCCCCAGATCCGCATCGGCCACGACCACCAGGGTCACGCCCGGAAAGTGGTGCCCCTTGGAGAGCATTTGCGTGCCCACGAGCACCTGGGCCTTGCCCGAGCTGAACTCGCGCAGGATCTCCTCCAGCCGTTCCTGACGGCGTGTGGAATCGCGGTCCATGCGCAGAATGGCCGTCTCGGGCGGGAGCACGTGTGCCAGGACCTCCTCCAACTGCTCGGTGCCTTCGCCCAGAGGCAGATAGTTGGCCGCTCCGCACGACGGGCAAGGCATTGGGAATTCCTCGGCATGGCCGCAATAATGGCAGATCAGCCGCCCCCGTGACCGGTGGAAGGTCAAGCCGACGCTGCACTCCGGACATTTCACGGTCTGGCCGCAGTCCAGGCAGTACATCAGCGGCGCATAGCCCCGGCGGTTGAGCATGATGATGGCCTGCTCGCCGGCCTGCACGGTTTCGCGCAGGGCCTGCACCGAAAGCGGCGCCAGGGGCGAGGAGCGCTCGGCCCGCAGGTCCACCAACTCCACCTCCGGCAGGCGGCTTTCGCCCACGCGCTGCATGAGGCGAACAGCCGGCACATGGCCGTTCTGCGCGGCATGGAAAGTTTTCACATCGGGCGTGGCCGAGCCGAGCACGAGCAGGCTGCCGGTCTGGCGGGCCAGCACCCAGGCCACTTCCTTGGCCTGGTAGTTCAGCCGTTCGTCCTGCTTGTAGGACTCGTCATGCTCCTCGTCGAGCACGATGAGCCCCGGCCGGCGCACGGGCAGGAACAGAGCCGACCGCGTGCCCACCACCACCATGGGCTCTCGGGCCGCGGCCACTTCGCGGAAGGCCCGTTCGCGCTTGGCCGGGGATTGGTAGCCGTGCACCAGCAGCACCCGCCATCCCGGCAACCGCTCGCGGGCCTGGCGGTGCAGAGAGCAGGCCAGGGCCACCTCGGGCGCAAGGAGTATGGCCGAGCGGCCGGAGGACAGGCACTCCTCGGCCAGGCGCAGATAGACCATGGTCTTGCCGCTGCCCGTGATGCCGTACAGCAGCCTGGCTTGACCGTTCCGCTGCCCCATCGCCGCGGTCATGTCGGCCAATGCCGCAGTCTGTTCCACCGTAAATTCAGGCCACACAGGGCCAGAAACATCGACGGCGCAGGCCGCTTCATCTTCCTGATCGGCGGGCGGCAATCCGATGGCCACCAGGCCGCGTTTAACCAAGCCGCGCAGGGCCGCATCCGCGCCTTTGGGCAGCGATTTGAGCAGGAGTGTCTTGGACACGGCCCCACGCTCGTGAAGATATTCGAGGATCTCGGACTGTCGCACCGCTCCGGGCCGTATGGGCCAGGGAGGATCGATCTTAAGGATGGCGTAGTCTTCATCGCGTGCCGAGCGCTCAATCGGCCGCATGCGACCCTGGGCCCACAGCATGGCCAGGCGCTGCAAGGCACCGGACTCCATGGCGGCCAGGTCTCTGGCCGAGAGGACTGATGGAAAATCAAAACCTGCGACGCTGAAGCGCATTACCGCTGAACGCAGCCCAGCCGGGATCACCGAGGCAAGCACCTGGCCGACGGAGATGAGCTGGCGCTCGGCCAGGGACGCAGCCAGATCCACCGCGGGCTGGCCCAAAAGCGGCTCGCGCTCCAGTGGCCAGAGCAGCTCGCGCAGTTCGCAGCCCTCGGGTGGAACCTGCTCCTGCCCCACGAGCACCACGGCCGCCAGGGATTTGCCCAGCGGGGCAAGCGCGCGCAATCCCACACGCCATGCCTCGCCAGGCAGGCTGGCAGGTGCGGCATAGGTCAGGGTGGCGAATGGCGGCCGCAACAGGGCCGCTTTCCAGAGTATGCTCATGGTCAGTCCACGGTTTCAGGAGCGGGCATGCATTCCCGCGCATCATCGCCCAGCGGGAGGCAGCTGTCCATGGTCCCTTAAAGCAGATTGCTTTTAAGACGCCCGCTCCGGCGTTGACGGCGCAAGTGAATTGCGCCTACGCCTGCGCAGCGGCAAGCCATGCCGACGCATGGCTTGCAGAGCATTTTCAAAAGCAAAATGCTCTACACAGAAGCGGCCCTGGCCGGGTTTGCCGACCAGGGCCGCACAGCAGCAGGAGGCAAGGCCTCCGACGTTATTTGCAGGACAGCAGCTCCTGAAGCCGCTTGACCAAGTCGTAGCGCAACTCCTCATCTTGGAGCGCGAAATAGATATTGGCGGTGAGGTAATCCACCCAGTCGCCGCTGTCGAAACGCTGGCCGCGGATCTTGACCGCGAGCAGGCGATTGCTTCGGGCCATGGCCTGAAGCGCGTCCGTAAGCTGAATCTCGCCGCCGTGTCCAGGCTGCGTGCGCTCCAGATGCTCGAAAATCTCGGGCGTCAGAGCGTAGCGGCCGACAATAGCCAGACGGGACGGGGCTTCGGAAGGCGACGGCTTTTCCACCACGCCGCGCACGCGGTAGCGACCGGGCGCGTACTCCTCGGCGCGGATGATGCCATACCTGGAAACCTTCTCGGGCGGTACTTCCATGACGCCCACGACGGCCATGTTTTCGCTGCGCGCGGCTTCCAGGACCTGCTTGATGCCGGGCTCGGCGCCGAAGATGAGATCGTCGCCGACCATGACCGCAAAGGGATCCTTCTTGACCACGTCGCGGGCGCAAAGCACCGCGTGGCCCAAGCCGAGTTGAACCTTCTGGCGCACGGAGGTGATGTTGACCATCTCGGCCACGTCGCGCACGGCCTTGAGCAGGTCGTACTTGCCGGCGCGTTCGAGCACGCCCTCCAAGGCCAGGTTGTAGTCGAAATGATCCTCGATGATCTTCTTGTTCTGGTTATTGATGAAGACCACGTCGGTCAGTCCGGCGCGCATGGCCTCCTCGACCACGTATTGCACCACGGGCTTGTTGAAGACCGGGAGCATCTCCTTGGGAATATTCTTGGTGGCGGGCAGCGACCTGGTGCCCCATCCGGCGACGGGAACAACGACCTGGGTAATGCGCATTAGGCAGACTCCTGTTGTGTGCTACCGGATCAGGTTCAACCGGGCCAGGCCTGGGCGGAGCGCTATTCAGCGCAAGCTCGCCTCGACTACGCCGACCAATTCCTCGCTCAACTGCTTGACGAGAGCCTTGTCCTCGCCCTCGACCATTACCCGCGCCAGGGGCTCCGTGCCCGAATAACGCAGAAGCACCCTGCCCCGGCCGCCAAGCTTCTGTTCGGCATCGACCAGGGCTTTCTGCACTGCCGGCACCTCTTCGAAGGGCGTCTTGTGGACCACGCGCACGTTGATGAGCGTCTGGGGATAGGGCTCCAACAGCTTGGCCAACTCCGAGAGCGGCTTTCCCCGTTCCTGCATTATACGCAATAATTGCAGCGCTGCAAGAATACCGTCACCAGTGGTGGCATACCTGCTGAAAATGATGTGCCCCGACTGTTCGCCACCCAAAACACCACTCTCGCGACGCAGCGCTTCGGCCACATAACGGTCACCCACGGGTGTGCGCAGGAGCCGGCCGCCCAGGTCCCGCATGAAGACCTCCAGGGCCATGTTGCTCATGACCGTGGCGACCAGCAGATTTCCAGGCAGTTCGCCCCGCTCGGCAAGATCCTTGGCGCAAATGGCCATGATCTGGTCGCCGTCCAGCACCGTGCCCTTCTCGTCCACGACGATCAGCCGGTCGCCGTCGCCGTCCAAGGCCAGGCCAATCCCGGACTGGGTCTCGCGGACCTTGGCCGCCAGGACTTCCGGATGGAGCGAACCGCACTTTTCATTGATGTTCAGTCCATTGGGTTCGACGCCCAGCTTTATGACCTCGGCCCCGAGCTCCTCGAAAAGCAAGGGCGCGACTTTGTACGTGGCTCCGTTTGCGCAATCCAGCACGATGCGGAAACCGTCCAAGGTCACTGCCTGGGGCAGCGAATTCTTGAGCGAAACGATATAGCGCCCCGGGCTGTCCTCGATCTTGAAAGCGCGCCCCACCTTGTCAGAGCTGGGATAATCCCAGTCGGTTCCTTCCGCCAGGACCATGGCCGTGATCTCCTCTTCCACCTCATCCGGCAGCTTGAAGCCGTTGCGGTCGAAGAATTTGATGCCGTTATCCTGAAAAGGATTGTGCGAGGCGGAGATGACGATGCCTATGTCAGCGCGCATGTTGCGGGTCAGAAAGCTGATGGCGGGCGTAGGCATGGGCCCGACCAGCATGACGTGCATGCCAGAAGCGCACAGGCCCGAAGTCAACGCGGTCTCGAAGACATAGCCGGACAGTCGAGTGTCCTTGCCTATGACTACTTTATGGCGACGCGAGCCGTTGCGGAAATACTTCCCTGCGGCAAGTCCCAGGCGCAAGGCTATCTCGGGAACCATGGGGTATGTGTTCACCGTGCCGCGCATGCCATCCGTGCCGAACAGTTTCTTGGCCATAGGTCTATATCATCTCCTCGACATGTTTATCGTTGTTTCTACTATTAGAGCATTTTGCTTTTGAAAATGCTCTGCAAGCCATGCGTCGGCATGGCTTGCCGCCGCGCGCAGGCGCAGGCGCAATTCACTTGCGCCGTCAACGCCGGAGCGGGCGTCTTAAAAGCAATCTGCTCTAGATGAGCGTGCCCATGAGCATGCCGTGAGATAGCCTGGCGGCTATTTCCTGACCGTGATCTCCACGGCCTCCGGTCTGGTCTTGAGCAGCGTCGTATGTTCGGGAAGGCGGACCTGGAAGGGCAGCGTGTAGCGCCCCGGGTCCACGTCCGGATCAATACGCAGGAAGGCTCTTACCTGCTCGTGGAGCCGAT
>NZ_AULZ01000037.1 GCF_000422545.1 Desulfocurvibacter africanus subsp. africanus DSM 2603 | reverse complement strand
ATGCGTCGGCATGGCTTGCCGCCGCGTAGGCGTAGGCGCAATTCACTTGCGCCGTCAACGCCGGAGCGGGCGTCTTAAAAGCAATCTGCTCTAGAACCGTGGTGGCTGTTTCACATGGGTGACTTGCCCAACAAAGCTCTAGCCAAGCTCTGCAAAATGGGTGAATGTATTTTACCACGGAAATCAAAGTGAGTTCAGCAAGCCCCCAAAATCTTCAGTCCCCACAGGCTGCCAAGTCGCTGCTAGTGGTCGCCAGTGACCGCGAGCAGATCAAACGCTACGCTTCCGACCTTAAAGGGCTGCCGCTAAAGCTTGTCCGCGCCATGGACTCCGGGCTGGCAGCGCTCAAATACGTCGCGTCCTATCCGGTCGACGTTGTCCTGTGCGACTCCTCGCTTGTGGACACGGACCTGATCGCCTTTTTGCGCGGGCTCAAGCAAAGCCCGGCTTCCAGGCAGATTCCCGTGGTCATCACCGCCGAATCCGCGGACCGGCGCATGCTTTTGCAGGCCGTATCCATGGGTTGCGCCGGCCTCATCCTCAAGCCCTACCAGGGCGCCACCCTGCATAAACACATGTCCACGGCCTTGAGCATGGCGGCCGGCAACGAGCAGGAGGCCGGCGGCTTGCGCCAGGCCAAGGATCTGCTCGCTTCGGGACGCGTTGATGACGCCATCAGGGAGTTCGAGGATATCGTGAGGACCCAGGACCAGTCCGAAGCCTACTACATGCAGGGACTGGAGCATCTGCGCAAGGGCGAGTACGGCGAGGCGATCGCCTGTTTCCATAAGGCGGTCCAAATCAATACGCTGTTCGCTGAAGCCTACGAGGCCATGGCCCGCGCCTTCGAGGCCAAGGGCGACCGCCAGTCGAGCCGTATGTTTCTTAAGAAAGCCGCCCAGGTGCACGCCGAATTTCAGCGTCTTGAGCAGGTCAAGGAGTTGTTCGTGGAGGTCATGGCCGACGAGCCGAATGCCGAGAACCCCTTCCTGCTGTTGGGCAACAAACTTTACAACGGCAGGGACTTCCAAGGCGCGGCCCAGGCTTACGAAAACGCGATCAAGCTCAACCCCAACGACGCCTGGGCCCGATTCCACCTGGCACGGGTGCGCTGGATGCTGGGCCACCGCAACAAGGCCGTGGAGCTGCTGGAATCCTGCCTGGCCATGCGCCCCGACTTTCCCGAAGCCCAACGCCTGCTCATTCAGGTCAAGAACACATCCTGGGCGACCATAGATACCGAACGGCTCTAAGGCATTTTACTCTACACCTTCCAGCGTACGAAACGCAGGATGGCGTGCATGGGCAGTTCCAGCCTGCCTGTGCCCGTCTGCAGCATGCGCCCAAGCTCCAGGTATGACTTGTTGAGCAGATAGGTGCGCAGCATGACCTCCCGGTGGCGGAGTTCCTTGGGAAGGAAGGCCGCCCCTTCGGTGGCCCACTGGTAGCCGTCCATGAAGATGCCGAAGGCCTGCTGGTGCCATAGCTCCACCCACGGGGCCAGGAAGGCTCGGTCCTCGGGCCGCACCGTGGGTCGCTCCGTAAGTGCGCTGGAGGCTGTGTAGTACAGCGAACGTTGCAGGTCGGCCAAGTCGCGCAGGGGCGAGCGCTTGAGCCGGCGCTGGGACACATGCTTCTCCGGCTTGCCTTCGAAGTCGATAATCAGGAAGTCCTTGCCCGTATAGAGCAGGTGGGCCAGGTGGTAGTCGCCATGGACCCTGGTCTTGAGCGCGTCGATCCTCTCCGCATAGAAGCCCTTTATGGCATCCAGCACGGCCTCGGTGCCTTCCAGCACGGCCTGCACAAGGTTGGACATGTCCTCGGGCAGTTCGTCGAGCTTGCTCTCCACGGCGCTTACCACGCGCAGGATGTCGCTGCGCGCAGCCTGGTACACCGAGCGTTGATAGAGCTTGCTGAAGGGCTCGGGCGCGAAGTTCGGATCGACGCTCGGCTGGGACAAGGCCAAATGCAGCGCGGCCGTACGCTTGCCCATGAGACCAAAGAATTCGGCGTCGGTTTCGCTGAACAGCCCACGCATGTGTTCCGTGGGGTCGCGGCTGGTCAGGGCCAGGGGCGAGTCCGGTATCTGCGGTGCGCCAAGGCCGCCGCGCTGTGCCAACAAGCGTTCCATGAAGCGATCTATCATGTCCAGGCACACGGCCTGGGCATCGGACTCGGCATGCACGTATTCCTTCAGCAGGGCCACGGTGATGCCATCCCGGCCAGGCCGGGTATACTCCATGGCCCCCAGGAAGGCCGGCGTATGCGCGAACTCAACCTCGTCCGACAGGTAGCGCGAGATCTCCATGTCCGGGTTCGGACCTTCTTCGGCCCGGCGGAAGACCTTGAGGAAGAGTTGGGAGCCGAAAACGATGTTCGTGTTCACGCGCTTGGTCACGGACATGGTCGCGCGCAGTCCGCTTGAGGCCAAATCCGCGATAGCCTGATGATCCCGGCCAGGAGTGGTGGACAGCTCGCCGAAGTGGCCCTTGATGCGTTGGCGTTTGAGCAGCGCGCCAATGAAGCGCGTATTGAGCACTTCCTCGTGCATGCCCTCGAAGATCATGACTCGCCGACCCTCGTGCTCGAAACGGCAAAGCACGTTCTGCGGCTGGCTGTCCAGGATGCGCGCGGCCTTGTCGTCAAAGGCGTAGGAAAGCACGAAGTTGAAGTTGCCAGGATGGCCATCCAGGAAGGACACCTCCGTAATGACCAGCCATGAGGGCGACTCGGGCGAGCCCACGGGCACGGCCTCCAGGATGCGGCAATCTGTGAGCTGGCCTGCGCGCTCTCCCAACCAGCCGCGAAGCTGCAAGTAGGCGGGCAGCACGTTGCGTTCCAGACTGGCCTTGATCTCGGTGTCCAGGAAGCTGCCCGCGCCGAGGCTCGCGCATTCCAGCGGCCCTTCCAGCTCAAGTCTGGCCTCACCTTCCTTCTCCATGGAAAAGATGTAGTAACCGTAGGAATTGAGAGTGAACACGTAAGTCGAGTCGCGCACGGGCGGAAACGGCATGCGCGAGAAGACTTCCTCCGGGATGCAACCCTTGTAGTTGCGTAGGTTGATGCTGGCCATCTGCGGGTGGCGTGAGAGGTTGATGACCACCAGAACGGCCTCTTGCGCGTAACGTCGCACATAGGCCAGCACCTTTGGGTTGGACGGCAGCACGAACTCGATGGAGCCGCGGCCGTATGCCTTGAAGCGCTTGCGCACGGCGAGGAAATTGCGCGTCCACCACAGAAGCGAGGAGCGGTTGCGCTCCTGGTTCTCCACGTTGATGGCCTCGTAGTGGTACTCGGGATCAATGACGATGGGCAGGTACAACCGTTGCGGGTTGGCCGTGGAGAAGCCCGCATTGCGGTCGGCCGACCACTGCATGGGTGTACGCACGCCGTCGCGGTCGCCAAGATAGAAGTTGTCGCCCATGCCCAGTTCGTCGCCGTAATAGATCACCGGCGATCCCGGCAGGGTCAGCAGCATGACATTCATTAGCTCGATCTTGCGCCGGTCGTTCTCCAACAGCGGCGCAAGCCTGCGGCGTATGCCCAGGTTGATGCGCGCCCGTCTCTCGCGCGCGTACATGCGGTACATGTAGTCGCGCTCCTCGTCCGTGACCATCTCCAGCGTCAGCTCGTCGTGATTGCGCAAAAACAGCGCCCATTGGGCATTGGCCGGTATCTCCGGCGTCTGGTTCAGTATGTCGATGATGGGGAAGCGGTCCTCCATCTGCAGGGACATGAACATGCGCGGCATGACCGGGAAGTGGAAGGCCATGTGGCAGGAGTCGCCGTCGCCGAAGTATTCCACGGCGTCCTCGGGCCACTGATTGGCCTCGGCCAGCAGCATGCGGTCCTTGTAGCGCTTGTCCACGTGGGCGCGGATATGCTTGAGGAAGGCGTACGTCTCCGGAAGGTTCTCGCAGTTGGTGCCCTCGCGCTCGTAGAGGTAGGGGATGGCGTCCAGACGCAAGCCGTCCACGCCCATGCCCAGCCAGAAGTCCAGGGCGCGCAGCACCTCCTTGCGCACCTGCGGATTGTCGAAATTCAGGTCCGGCTGATGCGAGTAGAAACGGTGCCAGTAATAGGCCTTGGCCACCGGGTCCCAGGACCAGTTGGAAGGCTCGAAGTCCTTGAAGATGATGCGTGCGTCTTTGTAGCGCTCGGGGTTGTCGGTCCATACGTAGTAATTGCGCTCCTTGGAGCCGGCGGGTGCGAGCCTGGCGCGCTGGAACCAGGCGTGCTTGTCCGAGGTGTGGTTGATGACAAGCTCGGTAATGACCCTGATGCTGCGTGAGTGGGCCTCGCGCAGGAAACGCTTGAAATCGTCCAGCGTCCCATAGTCTGGGTGCACGTCGTAATAGTCGGCGATATCGTAGCCGTCGTCCTTGAGAGGCGAGGGGTAGAACGGCAAAATCCAGATGGCGGTCACGCCAAGGTCGGCCAGATAGTCGAGCTTCTCGGTCAGGCCGTTGAAATCGCCGATGCCGTCGCCGTTGGAATCTCGGAAGCTCTTGATATGGACTTCATAGATGACCGCGTCCTTATACCACAGGGGATCATCGGCGAACGGCCTCTTCTTGGCTGGCATGGGCGGATACTCCTGGCCGGGGTATGCGGACTCGGCTTCCTGCCACGGGTCCGGGTTATCTTCTAGATTTGTAGCACAGGTGCGCGCGGCCAGGCAACGCGAGGCGAGCGCAAAGGGACTCACTCGGAAGTGCGATTAGCTGATCAACGGCATGCGGGTCTGCGGCGGAGTACGCATGGTGATCTGCAGGCAATGCAAGCTATGATAACAAGTAAAATTTTAGAATATAGAGCAAGTTGGTTGATGTAGTAAACAGGTTATTTTTAATTCCTGCCAATCTCAGAAGAATCACGCCTGCTAAGTCATTTCACAATGCATTCCAACGGTTGAAGTAAGAATCGGACAGAGACGGCTCACAATAAGCCTAAAGTTGCATTGCTCAAGGCCATGCAGTCGGTTAAAGCCTGATATGTTGAGTATTGCCCTTTGAAAGGTCACGTGATTGCCGGTTCATGGCACGATGCCATGGCGCCCTGCACCGGAACAAGCCTGTCAAAAACACCGTATGACCACAAGCGCGGTGCGAAGTCCGCGACATGCCCAGGACAAAACAGAGTGTGGATATATAGGCTGCCTCTATCCGGCGCACAGGCAGGATCATGAACGGGAGACCGAAAGGCATTACGGCAACAGAAGCGTGCTTCCGGGCACGATTGGAGTGAAATGGCGGAATCGGCCTGTCACGGACCAGAATTTAGGAGTCATGAACATGCGTCTCGCAACAATTTGCAGCTCAAGGCTACTCATCCCTATCCTCATAGTCGTGGCGTTGGCCCAGACCTTGCCGGCCGGCGGGCAAGAGCTGGTGGAGGTCGGCTCCATGCCCTACGGGCCGTGCTATGCGACTGCCTTGAACAGCGCGCGCGATGTGGCCTTCCTGGGTAATGGAAGCGTTCTGCAGGCTGTTGACGTGTTCTCTCCTCTCGAACCGGTCTTAGTGGGCGAACTGCAACTGCCCGGAGCGGTCCATGATCTGTTCTACGGTGGGGAAAGGCTGTATGTGGCCAACGGGCACGGCGGCCTGCGCGTCATCACAATGGAGTATGAGACAGACGATGCCGGGATGGTAACAAAAGTCGAGTTCACTGAGATCGGTTCCGTGGTGGGAAGCCTTACGGACGCAAGGAACTTGGATATTGTCAATAACCGTGCATATATTGCCAATGGCCGGCATGGGCTGGCCGTGGTGGACGTGGAGGACCCTACCCAGCCCGAACTGCTCGGAAGCTATCCCATGTCGGGCGAAGCTCTGGAAGTGGCCGTGCACCCTGCTACGGAGCGGGCCTATGTGGCGGCCGGGGTGGTGAGCGAAAGAAGCGGATTGTTCATCATCGACGTACAGGACCCGGCGAGCATGCAGGAGATCACGCACACCTATGATGCCACCGATGTTTCGAGCGTGGCCGTGGTCGGGAACCTGCTCTACGTCCTGGACCGCACAAACGAAAAAGGGCTTTGCGTCATTACCGGAATCAATACGAACACTCCCGTGCAGCACCTGTATTTCGATACCGGGGGAGACAAGGTTTCCATTACCGTGCACAATTCAAGCACGCTCAATCAGATCGTCTTCGTGGCCGACGGAGCAAGCGGTGTAAGCATCGTCGATGTCACTGATCCGGACGGCTTTCAGATGAAGTCCGGTGGCTTCATCGGCGGTGGCGACCACCTGGATACGCCAGGTTTTGCCGCTAAAGTGTACGCCACACCTGGTACTGATACAACGCTGGTGGCGGACGACAACGGCGGCCTACGTATCGTAGGCAAGATCGGTAACATGGAGGGCCTGTGGGAGATGAGCTTTTACGATACGCCGGGGCTGGCCCGCGGCATCGCCATAAGCGGAGATGTGGCCTATATTGCCGATGGCGATGGGGTGCGTGTCTATGACGTTTCCAGCCCACTGGCCTTTCCAGAACTGGGCATGGTGGCCCTGGCCAAGGATTTCAAGGGCATAGCCGCTTCCGGCAACGTGGCCTATGTCACGGCCCCGGATGGCCTGCACCTCGTGGACGCGACAAAGCCGTCCACGATCACAACGACACCCATTTTTGAAGAGTTAGGTAATGAGGATATTCCTGCACGCAAGGTAGCCGTGGTCAATAACGTCCTCAGCATGACGAACGGTGATCCAGACAATGGCATCATCCTGTGTATACTCGACGTGACCACGCCTTCCCAGCCCAGGGATTTGGATTATCCATCAATGCCGCCAAGTCTGGGATTGGGCATAGCCATGGACAAAGACATGACCTACGTGGCCGGCAGCGACGGGTTGTATGCCATCGACCGCAATAAACTCCCTGGCACGCTTCGTTCGATCGGAAGCCTGAATTCTTCGGTCAGGGTCGCCGTGTTGGGAGGGTACGCCTACGTCACCGATGCGGACGGTCTGTGCATCCTGGACGTGGCCAACGCCGTTGATGGGGCCGCCGCGCGACTGACGGGCCGTTGGCCCAACCCGCTTTCGCTGACTCCGACCACTGTGGCCGTAGCCGGCCCGACGGTGTACGCAGTTGGGGAAAACACACTGCACCAGACGGTGTACGCAGTTGGAGACAACACGCTGCACGTGATCGACGTGACGCGCGTTAAGAATGCGGAGGGTGTAGAGAGCGACACCATCACTGAACTGGCTCCCCTGACCCTGCCCCTGGACAAGGAGGGCGATATCCTGGCGACCTCGGGCAACCGCGTCTACGTTATCGCGGGCGCCGCGGGCGTGCGCATCTACGGCGTGGACAGAGATGCTCCCGTGGCCAATGCGGGGGCTGATATCTCGCTTTTCTCGGGCTTCACCGCATACCTGAATGCCGAAGCATCCACCGACGATGTAGCCGTTATGAAGTATAACTGGCGTTGCCTGAACTCAAACATCGTTCCCTCCGATGGGGACAAGTCCGAGGCCAGGTTCATCACTCCCAAGGTCAGCCAGCCAACCCAGTACGAATTCGAATTGACGGTCGAGGATAAGGCTGGTCGAACCTCTACCGACACGATGGTCGTGACCGTCAAACCCTATACGGGACGTGGCGAACCGAGCAGCGGAAGTTCCGGCTGCACTCTGAGTCCCGAGGCGGGCTTCAGGGCCGAATGGTTGTTCCTGGCGGGGCTTATGGCCGTGCTGAGGCTGCGCCGGCGCAAAAGGTAAAATAGTAGGACCTTCGGGATGACAGGAAGGGGCGGGCTGCAAGTTATGGCGGTCCGCCCTTGTCCATTTACTGCATATAATCCTTGAGAAAACTTACGACCCGGCGTTCGGACCAGTACACGCCCGTGCCGTCCAGGGTTACGAAACCCAGGTGTCCGCCGTTGCATTGGACTTCCAGACGCAGGTTGGGGTTCCCGGGCGCCTCGTTCGTGGGAAAACAGTCCGGACCCAGGAACGGGTCGTTGCGGGCGTTGACGAGCAGGGTTGGCACGCGGATGCGCGGCAGGTGGGGCAGCGAGCTGGCCTTGCGCCAGTAGTCTCGCGCACTTGCGAAGCCGTGCAGAGGCGCGGTATAGCGTTCGTCGAACGCCTCGAAAGTGCTGATGCCCGCCAGGCCCTCGGTATCGAACAGGTCCGGGAAGAGCTTCTTCTTGGCGGCGATCTTGCTCCGCAGGGAGCGCAGAAAATAGCGCATGTACACGCGGTTGGCCGGCCTGGCCAGAGCCTCGGCCGAGTCCTCCAGGTCGCAGGGCACGCTCAAGGTGGCCGCCGCGCGCACCTGGGGCGGCACACGCTCGGGGGCCTCGCCCAGGTATTTGAGGATCTGGTTGCCGCCCATGGAATAGCCCACCAGCGAGGCCACGGTGTAGCCGCTCTCGGCCAGCGCCGCGCCCAGGGCGAAATGCAGGTCGTCGGTTTCGCCCGAGTGGTAGAGCCTGGGCAGTCGATTGGGCTCGCCGCTGCAGCCCCGGCTGTTCATGGCCGCCACGTCCCAACCGCTGGCGAACAGATGGGACATAAGATTGCTCGTGTGCAGGCCGCGGGAATTGCCTTCCAGGCCGTGGCACAGGAAGGCCAACCGGTCGTGGCCGCCCGTGAGCCAGTCAATGTCCAGGAAGTCGCCGTCGGGCAGTTCCAGGCGTTGCCGTCGCACCGGCAGCTCGCGACATTTGCGGAACAGGATGGGGTAGACCGTCTGGGCATGGCCGTTGGTCAGGAAGCGGGGCGGCTGGTATTCTTGGGCGACATTCATGGCGTGAAGGATTTCGTGCTGAAAGGTTATATCCCAAGGTTCATGCCTGTACCTTTTTGAGCGAAAGAGTCAATATGTTCGGTATGGGAAAGCTATTCCAGACGCCTAGGAACGTGGCTTGGCTGTCCGTGGCCGCCGCCGTGACCACCATGGCCCTCAAGATCGCGGCCTGGCTGCTCACGGGTTCCGTGGGCCTGCTCTCGGACGCCGCCGAGTCCATGGTCAACCTCACGGCCGCCAGCTTGGCCTTGTTGGCCCTGACCGTGGCCATGCGTCCCGCGGACGATCGCCATGCCTACGGCCATGACAAGGCCGAGTATTTCTCCAGCGGGGCCGAGGGCGTGCTCATTCTGGTAGCCGCGGCGGGCATCGTCTACGCGGCCGTCAGCCGCATGTTCGATCCGCAGCCGCTTCGCGAACTGGGCCCCGGCCTGGCTGTCGCCGTCGTGGCCTCGGCCGTCAATCTGCTGGTGGCCAAGATCATGCTGCGTATGGCCAACCACTTCGACTCCATTACCCTGGAAGCCGACGCCAAGCACCTCATGACCGACGTATGGACCTCCGTGGGCGTTGCGGGCGGACTGGCCGTGGTCTGGGCAGCGCCTTCCTGGCGCATCCTGGACCCGATCATGGCCGTGGCCGTGGCCGCGCACATCGTGATCAGCGGCGTCGGGCTGCTCAAGCGTTCCTATCAGGGCCTCATGGACCATGCCCTGCCGCCCGAAGAGCTTGCGGTCATCCACGAATGCATCTGCGCCAAGGCGGGCAAGAATGCCGTTTATCACGGTCTGCGCACGCGCAAGTCCGGCCCGCGCCGGTTCATCGACTTCCACCTGCTGGTGCCCGGCCGCATGAGCGTGCAACAGTCACACGACCTGACCCAGGCCATCGAGCAGGCTATAGACGAACGGCTGAACCGCAGCCAAGTGACCATCCATGTGGAGCCTATCGAGGATGGCGGCTCCTGGGACGGGGAGCACGTGGGCGGCGTGGCCAGCGACGCGCGCTCCTGCGAGCCGGATGACAAGAAAGCCTGAGCGTTTCAGCGCAGATTGCATAAGAACTGGGAAGGGCTTTGCCCTTCCCAGACCCATCCCACCAGGGCGTGACGCCGCCCTGGACCCGCTCAGTTCATTTGCGAACCGCATTGGCAGATTGCCTTGCACCCGCCGTGATCATCACGGATCCAGGGCGCTCCGGCCTGCATTCTCCAGCCTCATACCTCGTTCGGCTTCAACCCTCGATATCACCTCAATAGTATGCTTTGAGGTACTACATTACTTATTCGTGCGTACTTGCCATTTTATCCGCATAGGAGGAAGGGATAGCGAAAGCTAGCGAACACTATTTCATGAAGGAGAAAGCCATGAGCTTTTTATGCCTGGATAAAGTGAACTGCCGTCGAGACGGGATATGCATGGAGGTCTGTCCAGGCGGGGTCATCACGGCCGATGCCGAGGGCTATCCGGTCGTGAAGGATGGAGCGGAGGCCTTCTGCAACAAATGCGGGCACTGCGTGGCCGCCTGCGCCACGGGCGCTCTGTCGCACGAGCGCTTGCCCATGATCGATTTTCTGCCTAACCGCAAGCCCAGGCCCGAGACGGTGGCCGAGGTCGAGCCGCTCATGCTGGGGCGGCGGTCGGTGCGGGCATACAAGAACAAGCCCGTGGAGCATGCGCTGCTGGAGCGGATCCTGGATGTCGCCCGCCGGGCCCCCACGGCCGTCAACTCGCAGCAGGTGGGCTGGATCATGGTCGAGGACCCGGCCAAGACCCGTCGCCTGGCCGAGTTGGGCATGGAGTGGCTGCGTGCGGCAGGGCACCCGCGCTATGTGCAACTGTGGGACGAGGGCCGCGAGGTGTTCCTGCGCGGCGCACCGCATGTGGCAGTAGCCCATGCCCCGGCCGACTACACCTGGGGTGCTGCCGACTGCGCCATCGCCCTGACCTACATGGAGCTGGCCGCGGCGGCGCACGGCCTGGGCGCTTGCTGGGCTGGGCTGTTGACCAGGGCCGCCATGGCCCATGCGGGTGTGATCGAGGCGCTGGAGCTGCCGCAAGGCAGGACGGTTCACGGCGCGCTCATGCTCGGATGGCCCAAGTACCGCTACAGCCTTGTCCCGCCCCGCAACGCGGCCAACGTTGCTTGGCTGTAGAAATCCATCTTCCAAAGAAGTTGGCCGCAGTCGCAAACCGATCAGGAGTCGAACATGGACGCCCTGCCCTCGGAGTCACTATGCATCATCTGGAGTTCTGCGGACGCCGAGGTGGCCCTGAACATGGCCTTCATGTACGCCCGCAACAGCTTATTCAAGGGCTGGTGGCGGCGTACGCGGCTGCTGGTGTGGGGACCATCGGCCAGGGTGTTGAGCGAAAGCCCGGAACTGCAAAAGGAGCTGGAGAGCCTGAGAGAGGCCGGAGTCGAACTGTGGGCCTGCAAAGCCTGCGCTGACAAGTACGGCGTCGCGGAGAAGCTGGAGACACTCGGCCTGACTGTCCAGTACACGGGACAGCCGCTCACGGACATGCTCAAGCAGGGCTGGAAGGTGCTGACGTTTTAAAGCATTTTGCTTTTGAAAATGCTCTGCAAGCCATGCGTCGGCATGGCTTGCCGCCGCGTAGGCGTAGGCGCAATTCACTTGCGCCGTCAACGCCGGAGCGGGCGTCTTAAATGCGATCTGCTCTAAATAGATCCGCCCACGAACTGCGCAGGTCCAGGGGCGCGTCCGCCCCTGGTGGGGTGAGGTCTGGAGAGGGGCAACGCCCCTCTCCAGTTCGCATGCAGACTGGCTTATCCGGGCTTACGCTTGGCTCGGCCTGGCCGGTCCGCCTTGCCGGGCTTGCGGCTTTCGTCGGGCTTTCTTCTGGGATCGGGCCGCGCGCCGCGCTCCTCGCGCGGGCCGACCAGCCGGCCGTGCTGGCGCAGCCGCTCGGCGTCGGTGCGCGCCACGGGGATGGGCTGGCCCTTGGGGTCGATGCCAGCGAAGTACATGGCCGCGGCGACCGTGCCGGGCAGGGGGATGAAGCACTGCACCTGCCGGGGCTTCCAGCCGCGCTTGGCTAGCCAGGCCTTGAGCTCGTCCATGTGCCTGTCCTCGCAGCCAGGAAAGGCGCTCATGAGGTAGGGCACCACGTATTGCTCCTTGCCCGCCTGGCGCGAGGCGCGCTCGAATAGCTCCAGCAACCGCTCGAAAACATCCACGCCCGGCTTGCGCATGAGCGCGAGCACTTCCTGGCTCACGTGCTCGGGAGCGATCTTGAGCTGCCCGCCCACGAACTCCGCCACGAAATCGGCCAGGGCCTCGGGCTCTTGCATGGCCAGGTCGTAGCGCACGCCGCTGGCCACGCGCACGTGTTTTACGCCCCGCGTGTCCTTGGCCTCGCGCAGGAGCGCCAGCCACTTGCGATGATCCATGCGCAGCTGCGTGCAGACCTTGGGCGTGAGACAGCTCGATCGACGGCATTCGCCCTCGGCCAGAGTGCAGCGCGCGCCCCACATGTTGGCGCTGGGGCCGCCCAGGTCGCTGATGCTGCCGCGAAAACCCGCTTTGACGGCAATGGCGCGGACTTCCGACAGCACAGACTCGCGGCTGCGCGAGGCGATGCGCCGTCCCTGATGCAGGGCCAGGGAGCAGAAGGAGCAGCCTCCGCCGCAGCCTCGGTGCGTGGTCACGCTGTCGCGGATCATCTCCTCGGCTGGAATGGGTTCGCTATAGGCGGGATGCGCGCGGCGCGCGAAGGGCAGGGCGTACAGGGTGTCCAGTTCGGCACTGTCCAGAAGCGCGGCCGGCGGAGCCATGATCACGGCCCGGCCGCCTGTCTCCTGCACGGCCCAGGCGCTCGTGCCGTGCACCTGCCGCTCCATGGCCAGGGTAGCTTCCATGAGCTTGCGTGGATCGGCCTGAATGGCCTCGTGCGCGGGTAGCTCAATGATATCGGCGTCCTGCGGGAGTTCATCCCGCCGTCCGGCTCGCACGGTGCCGGGAATGCCTGCCAAGCCGCGCGGATCGTTTGCGTGGAGCCTGCGGGCGATCTCCAGCACCTGGCGTTCGGCCATGCCGTAGCAGAGCAGTTCGGCTTTGGCGTCCAGCAGAATGGAGCGACGCAGCCCGTCGGTCCAGAAATCGTAGTGCGTGGCCCGGCGCAGGGATGCCTCGATGCCGCCCAGCGCAACCGGCAGGCCGGGAAAGGCGCGGCGCACGAGGTTGGCGTAGACGATGCAGGCCCGGTTGGGCCTATTGCCGGCCTGGCCGCCGGGCGTGTAGGCGTCGTCGGAGCGCTTCTTGCGGAAGGCCGTGTAGTGGGCCAGCATGGAATCCAGCGCGCCGGCCGTGACCCCGGCGAATAGCCTGGGCCGGCCCAGGCGCAAAAGATCCGCCTCGTCCTCCCAGCGCGGCTGGGCCACGATGCCCACCCGGAAGCCGTGGGCAACCAGCCAGCGGCCCAACAGGGCCATGCCAAAGCTCGGGTGGTCAACGTAGGCGTCGCCCGTGACCAGCAGCACGTCAATTTCGTTCCAGCCTAAGGCATTGAGCTCCGGGCGAGTCATGGGCAGGAATTCCGGCTGACGGAGTGCGGGCAGAGGGGGCAGGGCAGGTATGTGCATGAGCAGCGTATAATGCCGGGCAGGCCTGCGGGCAAGCGGACTTCCGATCCAGACGGCAGACGCTTCCCGTCATGGACGCACGGGGCGGCAGGACATTCGCCAGTGCCGGTAAGTTGTTTCCACTGGATGAAGGCACCGGCTTGACGTATGCTTGGCAGCGTGAAAACCAGTCGGAAGCGAATTAACCATCCTATCCAAACCTTTCCCAAGCACTGCGCCTGCACTGCGTGAACTGGCGCGCCATAAGGGATACCTGCATGCTCATTCCAGTCATTCTCTCCGGCGGCTCCGGGACGCGCCTGTGGCCGTTGTCGAGGACGCTCTACCCCAAGCAGTTCCTGCCGCTGGCCGGCGAGAGGACCATGTTCCAGCAGACCGTGGCCCGCGCCATGGCCGTGCCGGGCGCGACCGCCCCGGTCATCCTGTGCAACGAGGAACACCGCTTCCTGGTGGCCGAGCAGTTGCGCCAGATGGGTGTGACCCCTGCGGCCATCGTGCTTGAGCCGGT
>NZ_AULZ01000036.1 GCF_000422545.1 Desulfocurvibacter africanus subsp. africanus DSM 2603 | reverse complement strand
GGCGGCGTGCAGCGCCGCGACCGCCGCCGCCGGCGCGGTGTTCCTGCCAACCGGCTCAAGCACGATGGCCGCAGGGGTCACACCCATCTGGCGCAACTGCTCGGCCACCAGGAAGCGGTGTTCCTCGTTGCACAGGATGACCGGAGCGGTCGCGCCCGGCACGGCCATGGCGCGAGCCACGGTCTGCTGGAACATGGTGCTCTTGCCGGCCAGGGGCAGGAACTGCTTGGGGTAGAGCGTCCTCGACAGCGGCCACAGGCGCGTCCCGGAGCCGCCGGAGAGAATGACTGGTATAAGCATCCGATCTTGAATTCCTCAATTAGTGGACAACTAACGACAGAGCCCAGCAGTGCCGAGGTCGGCTATCGCTGCATCAATCTGCGCTCCCATTCCAGGGATGATCGAACAATACCGTGGAGGTCGCAATAGGTTGGAGTCCAGGCAAGTTCAGCGCGCATGCGCGCGGTGTCAGCCACCAGATCATCCGGGTCTCCGGCTTCTCCACGGACTCGGGTACTACGATGCTTGCCGCGAAGTGGATGACTTCCTCCACGCGTTCCCGGCGCAGGAGGTCGCGCATAAAACCAGCGTCACGCAGGTCTCCTTCCACGAGGCGGACGGGAGGTAGGACCGCCTCGCGCACTCCAGTGGAAAGATTGTCAGCGACCACCACCTCATAGCCGGCCTGAGTTAACGCCAGTGAGGTGTGTGAGCCAATATAGCCGGCACCGCCGGTGACGAGAATCTTGGGCAAGCTCGATCGCTTCGGGTAGAAGATGGCAGAACAGATCAAAAACAGGATCAAAATAGCGACAATCGAGGAAGCAATTACAGGTGCCCTCTAAAGCGGTCAAGCCTGAGTTTGAAACGTTTGGCGCGCCACTTACAATATGCTTGCCAAGTCAGTAACCTTCAAAATCAGCGATCACTGAAGGGCCGGTATAACGAACAAAAACTGAACAGGAATTACGTCCTTTGCCATCCTCATGGGCCAAGTTAGCCTGATGTCCTATGGGGTAGTCACGAATCTGCTAGCCCTCGCGCCTACGCAAGTCAAACCTCAGCCGAGAAAGTTCTCTGCGATGCCTCGATGTGAGATTTCATTCCTGCTGTTTCCTCGCACGTCTTATTCGTGGCTTCAATTTCCAGGGGAGCGGTATAATGTAGCGCAGTTCCCTGCGCCCAATCGCAGGCCGCAGGTCTACAGGAACTGAGTAGCGGAAGTAGTAGGTGTTGCCTTGCCGAAAGAGGTGGGTCGATCCGCGTGCGATGCCAGCCATGATTGCCCCTTGGTCTGAGGGCAAGTGCTGGCGTTTTGCCCTAGCACTTTGCCCAAATTTGTAGTTGGGCGGGGCTGGATGATGGCTTTTGGTCTTTGCCGGCGGCTACAAACGCCGAAAAAGAGAAAGGGTTTCAGCCGGTTAGCTGAAACCCTAAATCTTTAATGGTGCCGAAGAGGAGACTCGAACTCCTACGGCCTTGCGACCACTAGACCCTGAACCTAGCGTGTCTACCAATTCCACCACTTCGGCGCGGAGAGAATCTCTAGGCAAATCCTGTGCGCTTTGCAAGCGTTTTTTTGAGCTCGCTCGCAAAGATTTCAAATAGGGACACGGCAGCGCAGGCGCTCGCTTGCTCCATGAACGGGTCATGGTTCGTGGGTGGAGCTGGACAAACGCTCACGCGGCGACAAGCGGCAGCGCCAAGTCGTGTCGGCCTTTGTCGTCCTGGTGAAGCTAGCTGGCTTGGATAAATCGCCATCAGCCATGGCCGCAAAAGCGGTCATGCATTCCGCAGCTCGTAGATGTTGTTGCCGGTCCTCCGCAAGCCACTTTCCGCCTTGCAAAAAATTACACCGCGCACTACTCCCCAACGAGCCTTTCTGTTACAAGCAACTTGCCGCCAGGCAGTGAATCTCCATAAGGAAGGATCGATCGATGAGCATCGTCTATCTCGTTGGTTCCGGTCCGGGCGATCCCGGGCTTTTCACGGTAAAGGGCGCGGAGCTGCTCATGACCGCCGATGTGGTCGTGTATGATTGGCTTGCCCCCAAGGAGCTGCTGACCTGGTGTCGCGAGGACGCCGAGCTGATCTACGTGGGCAAGAAGGGTGGCGACCATACCCTGCCACAGGATCAGATCAACGCACTGCTCGTGCAGAAGGCCCGGGAAGGTCACGAGATCATCGTGCGCCTCAAGGGCGGCGATCCTTACATGTTCGGCCGCGGCGCCGAAGAGGTCGAGGAACTGGTCGCCGCAGGCATCGCCTTCGAGGTCGTGCCCGGCGTGACCAGCGCCATCGCGGCCACGGCCTACGCGGGCATCCCGCTGACCCACCGCGACTACGCCTCCAGCGTGTCCTTCATCACCGGCCACGAGGGCGAAGGCAAGGAAGAGACCGCGCACCGCTGGGAAGCCCTGGCCAAGGGAACCTCCACGCTGGTCTTCTTCATGGGCGTGAAGAATCTGCCCACGATCACCCAGAATCTCATGGACCACGGCATGGACCCGGACATGCCCGCGGCCCTGGTGCACTGGGGCACGACCTGCCGCCAGCGCTCCTTCGTGTCCACCTTGGCCAAGATCACCGACGAGGCCAAGAACCTCGGCTACAAGCCGCCCTCCCTGCTGGTCGTGGGCAAGGTTTGCCTGCTCAAGCCCAAACTCGACTGGTTCGAGCAGAGGCCGCTACTGGGCAAGGGCGTGGTGGTCACGCGCGCCCGCGAGCAGGCCAGCGAACTGCTCGGCACGCTGCAGAACTTGGGCGCATGCTGCTATGAGTTTCCGACCATCTCCATCGAGCCCATGGACGATTACGGCCCGTTGGAGGACGCCATCCTGCGCCTGCAGGAGTATGACTGGCTCGTGTTCACCTCGGTCAACGGCGTGGAGTTCTTCTTCAAGGTCCTGCACGAGATCGGCCTGGACGCCAGGGCCCTGGGCGGCTTGGAAGTCGCGGCCATCGGTCCGGCCACGGCCGAACGGCTGACCGGCTTCGGCATCCTGCCCGATTTCGTGCCCGAGAAGTACGTGGCCGAGCACGTGGTGCAGGGTTTGGTGGAGCTTGAGATCAAGGGTAAGAAGGTGCTCATCCCGCGCGCCGAGAAGGCCCGCGAAGTGCTGCCCGAGGAGCTGTCCAAGGCCGGCGCGCAGGTGGACGTGCTGCCCGTGTACCGCACCAGCCTGGCCGCCAGCGACCCCGAGGAGGTCCGGCAGGCCTTGGCCGAGGAGCGCATCGACTATGTGACCTTCACCAGCTCCTCCACGGTGGACAACTTCTTCAAGCTCGTGCCGGCCGAGGAGATCAAGAAGCACCTTGGCCATCTGCGTCTGGCCTGCATCGGCCCGATCACGGCCAAGACCCTGCAGGGTTATGGATTCACCCCGCACATCCAGCCGGAAGAGTTCACCATGCCGGCCCTGGTGCAGGCCATCCTGGAAGACGCCGCGCAACCCAAGTAGCCAAGGAGCCGCTGCATGCCCTTGAATCTGGCCGTACTCATCTCCGGGTCCGGCTCCAACCTGCAGTGCATCATCGACCGGGTCGCCTCGGGCGCGCTGCACGCGGACATCAGGCTCGTGGTCTCCAACAGGCCCGAGGCCTTCGGCCTGGAGCGCGCGCGCAAGGCAGGAATCCCCACGGTGGTTCTGCCCCACGGCAACTACCTGGACCGCGAGGATTTCGACCGCGCCCTGATCGCAGCCATCCGCGACCACGGCGCCGACGCAGTGGCCATGGCCGGATTCATGCGCATGGTCACGCCCATGTTCCTGCAGACCTTTCCAGGCCGGGTGCTGAACATCCACCCGGCCCTGCTGCCCAGCTTTCCCGGCACCCACGGCCAGCGCGACGCAGCCGAGTACGGCGTGCGCATCGCGGGCTGCAGCGTGCACTTTGTGGACGAGGGCATGGACTCCGGCCCCATCATCATCCAGGCCGCGGTGCCGGCGTTCCCCACGGACAACGGCGAGACGCTGGGCGCGCGCATCCTGACCATGGAGCACCGCATCTATCCCCAGGCCCTGCAATGGCTATCGGAGGGCCGGCTGTCGGCCCAGGGTCGCAAGGTTTTCGTTGCCCCGGCCGCACGTTCCAAGGCCTTCATTGGCGAGCCCGGCGAATACATGGTATTCCCTCCGCTGGAGGAAGGATTTTAGGGCCTGTCCAGATAAGGCGCGCCCCGGAACCAGCGCAATTCGCTGACGGATTGCCACAGGAGGCGACCATGGCCGAATTCCGTTTCCAGCTCACGGACGAGGAGAAAGTCTATCTCAAGAATCTCGTGCGGCAGTCCATCGGGCGATGTCTGACCAAAGACGACACGCCTTTGCCCGAACCGCCCACGGACATACTGCACGAGAAGCTCGGCCTCTTCGTGTGCCTCAAGATTCGCGGACGCTTGCGCGGCTGCGTCGGGCACATTGTGGGCGATAAACCGCTCTACCAGACCGTGGCTGAAATGGCCCTCTGCGCAGCCTTCGAGGACCCGCGCTTCCCGCCCCTGACCGCAGACGAACTCGAAAACGCCGAGATCGAAATTTCCGTGCTTAGTCCGCTCACTCCTTGCCCGGACCCGGCGCAGGTGGAGGTAGGCCGCCACGGCCTGCTCATGCGCCAGGGCATGCGTTCCGGCCTGCTCCTGCCGCAGGTGCCCGTGGAATGGGGCTGGGACCGCGAAACCTTCCTGCGCCAGACCTGCGCCAAGGCCGGCCTGGGTTCGGAATGCTGGAAGGACTCGCGCACGGCTATCCTCTGGTTCGAGGCCGAGGTATTCTAGGACAACCAGCCGTTTCCGCTTTTCCGGTCGCCAGCAGAGCAGGCGGAGCCTAGGCAACCGCCCGGTTTGCTGATACCAACGCCCCCATGCCTGAAACCGTGTGCCTGTGCACGTACACGTACAACGACGCCGAGCTGACCCTGGAGCTCATGCGCTCGGTGGCGTCCTGGACCCGTCGTCCCAACGAGATAGTCATCGTGGACGACGGCTCGGCCAAGCCCTTCCCAGACGCGCGCATCGAGCGCGTGCGCGTTTTGCGCATCCCCATCAACAGCGGCCCGGCCAAGGCCAAGGCCTATGGCCTGTCCGCGTGCCAGGGCGACATCATCCTGTCCATGGATTGCGACATCCGGCTCGACCCGGAGTGGCTGGAGCACTGCCTGCCCAGCGTCCGCGAGCCTGATGTGGGCATCGTGGGCTCGCCCGTGCTAAATCGCGCCGGCAAAGGGCTCGTGGCGGAATACATGGCCGAGTTCGACAATCACCAGCCCCGGCAGGGAGAGGTTGATTTATTGACGGGCGGGCTCTGGCTAATGCGCCGCGAGGTCTGGACGCAAGTCGGGGGATTAGGAAGATTTGCCGGCCGCACGCACGAGGACCGCGCTTTCTGCAAGCGGGTACGCGAGGCGGGGCTCAAGTTGATGAACGACACGCACATGCCGGCGAAACAGGTGCGGCGGCTCTCGCGCTTCGCCCTGGTCAAGCGGCTATGGAGTCTGCACGGTCCCGGCTACCTGGAACTGGCCGAGCAGGGCGGTGTGGAAACGGCTTGCGCGGCCGTTCTGGGGGAGACGCAGCGTCGCATAACGCAGAGTCTGCAAAAAGGGCAGCCGCTGCTCGTGTATATGGACTTGCTGTTCCTTGGCCATGGCTTCCTGGAACTGTGCGCCTTCGCGGACGAGCGCGGCCTGCCGGCGCCTGCCACCGCCGACCTGCGGCTCGCCCTGGAACGCTTTCTGGACACCTGCCCCAGGTTGTGGGCCTTCCTGCTGGACGACCTTTTCCGCCTGGGGCACCGACCTGCCTTGTCAGGGGAGGCCACGGAACCTGGCGCATGGATCGAATACCTGCACTCCCTGCGTTCCCTGCTCAAGGCCGGCGCCCTGTCCTTCCTGGAGTTGCAGGGCGTGCCCGCCCTGGCGGCCGAAGAGCGCGCCGAGCACCACTTCTCTTTTTATGAAGACCTTTAGAGCATTTTGCTTTTGAAAATGCTCTGCAAGCCATGCGTCGGCATGGCTTGCCGCCGCGTAGGCGTAGGCGCAATTCACTTGCGCCGTCAACGCCGGAGCGGGCGTCTTAAAAGCAATCTGCTTTAAGAACTGGGAGAGGGCGTAACCCTCTCCCAGACCCTTACCCACCAGGGGCGACGCGCCCCTGGACCCGCGCAGTTAGGGGTGGAGCCTTTGGCTTATCTCTTCCTTGGCCTCGCGAACGGACCTCAGCTCTCGCCCTGTCTGTTCTTATCGGGTGTGCTTTTCCCCGCCTTGCCCGCGATCCAGCGCACCTGGCGGCAGATGCCCATGAGCATATTGAACTCGCTGCGTCGCAGGTCCAGCTTGGCGAAGAAGCGCCGCACGGGCAGCAGCCAATAGTCCGGGTTCTGGGGTTTGAGAAAGTCGATGGCGCTCAGCGTCTCCTGGATATTGGCCATGAGCGCTTCCTGCTCGGCATGGGTCGCGTGGCGCTCGGCAACCTGATCGTACGCCGCATGGCCGGCAGGCTGACTCTGCCGGAAGCACTCATAAAGCAGGACGAGCACGGCCTGGGCCAGGTTCAGGCTGGACATTTCCCGCGCCGTGGGAATGGTCACGAGTTGACCGCACATCTGGATCTCCTCGTTCTCCAGGCCCTTGTCCTCGGACCCGAAGACCAGGGCCATGCGCTTGCCCTTGGCCAGCTCCGCGGCGGCCATCCTGCCTGCTTCCACGGGCGGGACGAGGCTCTTGCGCCAGCCGCCGGTGCGGGCCGTGGTGCCGAAGACCACGTGGGCGTCGGCCAGGGCCTCGGCCAGGCCGTGCGTCACGCGCACCGACTCCAGGATGTGCCTGGCGTGCGCCGTGGCAAGCGGCAGGGCTTTGTCCAGGTCCAGGTTGAGCGGGTCCACCAGCACCAGGTCGCTGCAGCCCATGTTGGCGCAGGCCCTGGCCGCCATGCCTATATTCTCGGGATACTTGGTCCGCACCAGGACCACGCGCAGGTTGTCGAGCATGCTGTCTCCTCGTGGCCTTCCCTACTGCTTGGCAGGCTTACCCGCAACCCGTCTTGCCGGCCTGTCCCGCTGCTGGTAGGAGCCTGCGCTTCCTGGTACGGATAAACGTGGCGCATGGCTTTTATTCGCGAATCCGCGCCGCCCATAACCCTGAATCACGGCGCATCCTCATGCGCTTAACAATCCCTGGCCACAAAACCATACAGTTTTGGGGAAGGGATGGGGGTCCGAGGGAAAGGGAACCCCTTTTTTCAATTGTGAAGTCAATTGCAATTATCGCTTTTTATCAGCTTGATATGGGAGCTTGAATGGGTTCAAGGGGCCGGAGGTTCAAATCCTCTCATCCCGACCAGGAAAAGCACTAACGAGAAGGGTTAGAGTCACCATGACTCTAACCCTTCTCTCGTTGGCGTACACGCTGGTATACAAAGCCCCTCGCTGCTTTTCGACTCTGCCTCCAGATCCCCATCTGGCTCATTTCAAGACACGCCCTGGGGCCGGAAGGGCGTATAGGTTACCAGAGGCGGAAAGAGATAATACGGCTGGTGTGATCTTCCACAAGCTCGTCAGGCCGGCTTGACCGCGACCATGATCATGCGCCGCGACGTTTCGCTGAACTCCTTCAGATCCTCGTTGTAGACATGGGCCAGTTCGAGGCCCGCCAACCGCAGGAGCAGTTTGTACTGGGCCAGGGAATACACGCGCATCCCGGATCTGACTTCACGTTGCCCAGCGGGGCCGGACACCTGGAAACGCGTCACGAGCCGCTCGGTCACCTCGTCCCAGCAGATCGTGCCGACCGGCTGCCCGTCATCCTTGTATGTGCATGTGTTGTTGCGCAGGATGCCGATGCGGCTGGGAGACTCGATCAAGATCCGTCCCCCGGGCCGCAGCGCCCCGGCGAAGCGCCGCAGCACCTCGAAATCGTCTTCGATGTCGAAATAACCGAAGCTGTCGAACCAGTTGACTATGACATCGAAGGCCTCCCGCTCGGCCAACTCGCGCATGTCCCCGACCCGGAACTCGCCGTCAAGGCCACACTCCGCGAAGCGCTCCCGGGCGCGCTCGATGAAGCGGGGATTGATGTCCACGCCCGTCAGCACGGCCCCGCGCCTGGCAAGATGAATCCCCACCCGGGCGTCACCGCAGGGGCAGTCCAGGACCCGCTCCCCGGGCGACAGGCCAAGCGCCCGCCAGATGATGTCCGCGTCCCCAGGGGCGGCCTCCTCGGGCTTGAGCCACTGCTCGTCCGGCACATGGGCGAACCAGTCGTTATCGGTCTCCAAGGCGGCGTCGGGACTCAGCTCGAACAATTCGTTCTGAGCCTCGATTTCCATTTCCCGCAACGTGGCCCAGTCCGCCTCCACAACAGCCTCGTCGGCATGGCACAGGAACAGGTGGGCGCTGCTGGTCACAAAGTCCACCGTGCGGGGCAGATGCCCAGAGGCCAGGACCTCCAGGAAATTGCCCTCACGCACGGAAGGCAGACGCGCCGCCAGGGCGATGCCGGGAATGGACCGGACGGCCCCCTCGCGGGTGGAGATGAGCGATTTGATCCACAGGGCGCGGACCGGCCGGTAAGGTACGGCTGCGTGGGCGGCAAAGGCCTGGGCGTCGGCATAGCAGTCCACGGACCACTGCACCTGGGTATGCCCCAGGGCCTCCATGAACAGGTACTGCGGGAAGGCTCCGCCCATGGGCCGGGCTCCGCATTCGATGAGCACTGGCCCCCTGTCCGTGAGCATGATCTCGGTATGGGCCGGGCCGATGCGGACGCCCAGGGCATCCAGGGCCTTGAAGGCGTAATCGATGACGCCATGGTGCTCCTCGCCGAGGTCGCGCACGAGCATGGTCCGGTCGTAGAGCGGCGCGCCGCCGGGCGAGGGGATCTTGCTGTATTCCCACAAATCCGAAAGGACGTGCCGGCCGTCGAGGGATATGGTGTTCACCGCGAACTCGCGGCCGATGGCGCATTGCTGGATGAGGGCCCGGCCATTGCGCTCACCGAACATGGTCGTGCTCCCCACCAGGGCATTGAAGGCCGCGCGCAGCTCCTCGGGGGAGCGGCACAGACGGACGCCCTCGGTTGCGGCGCCGCGGAGCGGCTTGACCACCACCGGCCAGGAGCCGAGTCCGGCGGCAAAGGCCAGGGCCTCCTCCCAGTCCTCCGTGGCCAGGGAGGCGAGGTGCGGCAGGCCGTGGGCCGCCAGAATCCGATGCATGGCCAACTTGTCCCGGCGGGCAGCACTCGTGGCCGTGCCGTTTCCAGGCAGGCCCAGTTCTTCGGCCAGGAAGTCGGTCATTTCCACGCCGGTCTCGCACCCGGCCAGGACATACATGGGCTTCAAGCCCGACAGGCGCTGCTTTAGGTCGCCCAGGTCCTGCCAGTCGTTGATGACGACCTCATAATCGCTGCGCAACTTTTCAGCGTAGTGATTGACGTATTCCCTGAGCCCCGGAGAATTCCTCTCCGCTCCGGAGGAGACGTGCACGGGACGGAGCCCCTTTTTCTTCAGCGCGACAGGGTAGAACTGGCCGGTCGAATAACCGTCCACCACCAGGGCGACGGCGTGAGGGGAAGTGCTGTGCGGCATGTCGGGCCCTTTGGTGTCTGAATGGTGTCTAAGGGATTATGAAGTCTGTTGCGATGCAACTGCTCAATCTGGGCAGCGGTCCGGGCCTCCGCGCCGTATGTCCAGGTCGATGCCCCGTTGGGCATAGGAACCCTTCACATGCGCCACATAATAGCCCGCGAACTGCGCCTGGGGGTGACCATTGGGGAAGGAATGTGGCCTTGCGCATCTCCTGGCATGGCGCTGGTCCGGCCAGCGAATGCCCCATGGCAAAAGAAGGAGCACAAGGGGGAGCTTCAATAGCGCAGCTGGCGTCATGGCCTGAATCCATGTTGTTATTCAACAAAGAATAAACATTCCATAACGTATTTTATTCCGATCTGCACGTGTGTTTCAAGGCTGTCAGGCGGTTGGTTTCGACGTTGTCCGACTGTCCCAGAGCAGGTGCCTCATTCTAGCGCCCCCGTCGTAATGGAGATAATCTGCTGAATAGGGCGGACGTGATTGCGGCATCGTGAGCGTCACCTCACCAACAGGTGATCTGCCCATGGAAGCGGTGCAACTCCACATCATGCATCGGTGGGACCCTTTCGAACGTGCAATCATCTTTAGCGCGAGCTGCGTTGGTAACGTCCATCTCTAACGAAGTCCGAGGTCACACGGACAGTGCTTGAGTACATCGAGTGGTTCTATAACACACGCGGGCGGCACTCGGCCCTCGACTACATGTCGCCTCTGGCGTAGGAGCAATGCATGGCGGCTGTTTGAAATCCCACGCCGTTCACCCTTCCCGGAAGCGGGTCAACTTCGACGCAGAGGTGACTATGCAGGACTTTTTAGACAGGTCCCGTCCTATATTCGGCGAAGAAGGCCTGTCAATTCTGGGGAAGAAGACCATCGCCTTTGCCGGGCTCGGCGGAGTGGGAGGCGGCGCGTTTCTGGCGCTTGTCCGTTGCGGAGTAGGCTGTTTTCGGCTGGCCGAGAATGGGATTTTCGATCCGCCTGACATGAACCGGCAGGCCGCCGCCTTCGGCTCGACCATGGGCCGCGCCAAGCTTGATGTTTACGTGGATCTGGCGCGTTCCATCAACCCGGACATATGCATTGATACCCACCCGGAGGGATTGCAGCCCGACAATATTGACCATTTCTTCTCCGGGGCCGACGCTTATGTGGGGGTTATCGATGCGGAAAAAGGCCAGGAGGTCAAGAACATGACCCCGGCCCTGCTGGCAAAGTACGGCATCCCCGCCTTCACGTGCGGAGTTATCGGCTTCGGCGCGCTCATGGTCAACTACGCGCCCAACGGCATGACTGGAAATGAGTTCTGGCGGCTCGCCCAAAAGGACGACACGGACACACTGATACCCTCAATCCTGCGGAAACATTTCAGCCAGACCGTACTGGCGCGGATGAAACAGGGCATGGCCAACGGGATTCAAGCGAGCACGGCCATCGGCGGCCTGGCATCCAACGTGCTGCTGGCCAACGAGGTGCTGGCCTTTCTGCTGGCAGGCGTCGGCCTGGTGGACAGGGAGCCCGTTTTCGCTCCCCGGTATGTGGCCGTGGATTTCCTGACCCTGCAAATGACGGTGGCCGACATAACCAAATGAGGGGTAGTCCCGATTGTCTGAACAGAGTAAACTCGGCCAACAAGGGCATAACCATAATCAAAGCCTCCGGAGCGGCCATCACGGAGGGCTGAAAAGCAAGGCAAGCTGCACACGAATATGCACATGTGCGGCGCTCTGGGGCGGTAAAGCTCGGCGTCCCCAAGGAGATTTGAAACCTATCGCCCGCATGATGGCCTGAAATTCATCAGGCTGAATCCGTGGGATGAGAAGCGGCGGAAGCTTGTGTGTTTCTGAACTCTAGGAATGAGTGAAGTCAGTTTCCGAGGTTCTACAAGGAATAGCTTACAAGGACGGTTCATCTCTAGGGGGTGCCTTTAAGCTATGGGCTTGAACCCTATTCAGCTCGACATTAGAGCATGTATGGACCCGGCCCCGATGGCGTTTACGGCGCAAGTGAATTGCGCCTACGCAGAAGCTAGCGGCAAGCCATGCCGACGCATGGCTTGCAGAGCATTTTGAAAAACAAAATGCTCTAAAGACATCACTTCCGCGACTGACTTCTGCGGTCGGTATTCTTGTTTCGCGATTCAGAAAACGCTGAAGGTTTTCTTAAGGAACAACCAAAGCCCAATGATGGCGGCAAATCCTATTGAATCTCTAACGACAGCTACGAGCGTAACATCTGGTCTAAAGGATTTGAGGTGACGTCTCACTGAAGAAAGCAGGAGAGCTGAAGATGGGACAATTCGAACCGGTCCAAATTGTAGCGAAAAGCGGAGTGAATTTCATTATACGACACGGGGTGGAAGGCGACGCCTCTGCACTGATTACCTTGGCCACTCAATGCATCGAGGATGGTGAAGGACAGATCTGGGTGCCCGGTGAATTCAATCTGACCGAAGAGCAAGAACGCGAATGGATTAAAGGACTACGGGAGAATCCGAACGAACTCCTGCTTGTTGCTGAAGCTGAAGGGAACATTGTTGGCGTCATGGATTTTCATGTCGGCAAGAGAAAGCGGACCTGTCATGCGGGAATGCTCGGAACGGCTGTCGCAAAGGATTGGCGCAGTCAAGGCGTTGGTTCAGCCCTATTAGGCGAAATCATCAAATGGGCGAAATCAAATCCAGAGATTGAAAAGCTGAGCTTGCGCGTTCTTGCAAATAATCATCCCTCCATTGGACTGTGCAAGAAATTTGGATTTCAGCAAGAAGGATATGGTCACAAGGAAGTCAAACTCGGCCCAAACGAATACCTGGATGACGTGCTGATGTGCTTATTTGTTGGCTGATGATCTCAGGGTAGATATGCTCTACAAAGTCTATTTCCTGACTGATTGGAGGTAGCGGTTGTGGTCTCAATGGCCCTTCCGACCATGTTCCGTTGCCCCCTTCCCCTGCCACCGGAGGCACGCCACCATGAATACGCTTTATCTCAAAAAGAACGAAGACCGGCGCATCCGGGCCGGACACCTGTGGATCTTCTCCAACGAAGTGGACACTGCGCGCAGCCCCATCAAGTCGTTCTCGCCCGGCGAAGAAACGCGCGTGGTGGATTCGGCCGGCGGCTTCGTGGCCATGGCTTACGTGAACCCCACGCCGCTCATTTTCGGCCGAGTCTACAGCCGCTCCTCGGGTGACCGCCTGGATGCCGAGCTGCTGGCCAAACGCCTGGGCCAGGCCCTTGAGCTGCGCGAGAAGCTGTTCGACACGCCGCACTACAGGTTGGCCTTCGGCGAGGGCGATTATCTGCCCGGCCTGGTCATCGATCGCTACGGCGACCTGCTCGTGGCGCAGCTGACCACCGCGGGCATGGACTCGCGGCGCAAGGCCCTGGCCGAGGCCCTGCGCGCCACGGTGCGCAACGCGCGGATCGTCTTCAAGAACGACTCGACTGCGCGGGAGCTGGAAGGCCTGCCGCTGTCCGTGGAGGCCCTGGAAGGCGATGTGCCCGACGAGGCGGAGCTTGCGGAGTCCGGAGCCAAGTTCGTCACGCCCCTGGCCGGCGGGCAGAAGACGGGTTGGTTCTACGACATGCGGCCTAATCGGCAGCGCCTGGCCGGACTGGCTACCGGCGGCAGGGTGCTGGACGTGTTCAGCTATGTTGGAGGCCTGGGCGTGCTTGCGGCCGTGCGGGGCGCGTCCGAGGCCATATGCCTGGACTCGTCGGAAACGGCTCTGAAGTATGCCGCGCGCAATGCGGAGCTGAACGGCGTGGCGGATAAGGTGCGCACCGAACGGGGCGACGCTTTCGACGTATTGGCCCGTCTGCACGACGCAGGCGAGCGCTTCGACGCCGTGAGCGTGGACCCGCCGGCCTTCATCAAGCGCAAGAAGGACCACCCGCAGGGCATGCAGGCTTATATGAACATCAACAGGCTGGCCATGCGCCTGGTGCGCGACGGCGGCTGGCTGCTCAGCGCCTCCTGCTCGCAGCACCTTTCGCGCGACGAGTTGCGCTCGGTCCTGGGCCGAGCCGCGTCAAAGGCCGGCGTGCGGGCGCAAATCGTGGAGCAGGGCCACCAGGGGCCGGACCATCCGGTGCACCCGGCCATGCCCGAGACCGACTACCTCAAGTCCTATCTGCTGCGCGTGCTGCGCTGAAGCCGTTGCTCAAGAGCCGGGAGAGGCGGCGCCTGCCAATGCGGCTCGCTCCTCTCCCGGACCCTTTCCCGCCAGGACCCTTCTTTGATAGGGCGTACCCCTCTCAGGCTCTCTCTCGCCAGGGAAAGGATTTCCCTGTAGCCTCATTTCATTTATAAGAAATTATTCAGGTTTGAATTAGAGCATTTTGCTTTTGAAAATGCTCTGCAAGCCATGCGTCGGCATGGCTTGCCGCCGCGTAGGCGTAGGCGCAATTCACTTGCGCCGTCAAC
>NZ_AULZ01000035.1 GCF_000422545.1 Desulfocurvibacter africanus subsp. africanus DSM 2603 | reverse complement strand
ATTTTGCTTTTGAAAATGCTCTGTAAGCCATGCGTCGGCATGGCTTGCCGCCGCGTAGGCGTAGGCGCAATTCACTTGCGCCGTCAACGCCGGAGTGGGCGTCTTAAAGGAATCTGCTCTAAGTAGTCATTACCGCGCGCGGGAGTCCGGCATCCAATCGGCGCGAAGCGCGATACATTCCAGAATACAAGGGGTCCAGGGGGCCTCGCTCCCTGGCGGGAGAGGGTCCGGGAGAGGGCAGCGCCCTCTCCCGGTTCAAGGCTGGTAAAAATAGAGCGCGTTGTAGGCGAAGTGCAGCAGCCAGCAGGGCAGCAGGCCTTTATGGCGATCCCAGGCCAGGCCAAAAGCCAAGGACGGCAAGAACGTGGCCAGGGCCCACAGGGGCGGATGCGAAACGAGGTGCAGCAAGGCGAAGGCTGACGAGGCCAGCAGGTTGCCGAGGCCGAGCAGAGGCAGAACCTGACGCTGCCCCAGGCGCACATTGAGCGTTTCCTGCAGGCCGAAGCGGAAAGCCAGCTCCTCCACGGCGGACTTGGCCGCCAGCCAGCCCAGGCCGAGAGCCACGCCGGGTTGCGGCAACAGCCAGGCTATGAAACCGGCGGCGAGCAGGACAAGGTAGAGCGGATCGCGCAGAAAAGACAGGCCCAGCAGGGTCGAGAGCAGGGCCTTGCCCCGGTCGGGCGCCGTTGCGGCCGGGGTCTGACGCGGAGCGATCATCCCAGGATGTCCGCGGCCTCGGCTTCGCGGCGGGCCAGCTCCTTTTGGTAGGCCTTCCAGCCCGGACACCAACGCGTGTGCCAGCGCCAGAAACGGGCCAGCAGCGAACTCGGGTCGGCCTCGGCGCGCCGCCGAAAGTAGCAGCGTTCGCAAGGGAAAGTTTTCATTCGCACAGCCATGGCTGCCTCGCAGGGGTTGCCGGTGAGTCGAAGCGCAATAGGGAAGCATGCGGCAGGCAGAAAAGCAAGCCCGCGTAGCCGGGCCAGACGTAAACGCCCGCGACGGACTTCAGCCGGGCGGCGGCGGTCCCTGGCGCTCGACCTTCTCGATATCTCCTTCGCGCTCCAGGGGCTTCCGCTTGAACCTGCTCACGACCCAGAAGGTCAAGCTGGCCACGAAACTCAGGGCCAGGGCGATCTCATACTCGCCCCAGGCCACGGCGCAGCCCATGGCGCCCGTGGCCCAGATGCCAGCGGCTGTGGCTGTGCCCCGCACGCTGCCGCTGTGCTTGAGAATGGCCCCGCCGCCGATAAAGCCGATGCCGGTAATGATGCCGTAAAACACGCGCGACTGAGCGTCCGCGCCAGCCAGTGCGCTGATTCCCGTAAGCATGTAGCCGCAGGAAGCCACGGCCACCAGCGGGAAAGTGCGCAAGCCAGCGCTGCGCGCATCGCGTTCGCGCTCCCAGGCGATGGGGAAGGCCAGCAGGTAGGACATGGCCAGTTTAGCCAAGTAGCCCAGGATCGCATGGCTTTGGATGAAGTCGGATATAGTCTGTGCGCTCATTTCCCGGCTCCGCAAAACATGCTAGTTTGAACCGTCACTCTCCAGAGTAGCATCTGAGGGCAGCATTGGGCAGGCCCATCGTCAGTGTTCATCTTTTTTCTTGGAAGCTTGACGAAAAACTCGGAGTATGGCTAAAGAAGCAACTATCGACTAAGGATGATTCTTAATTAGGTTTGATTCTATACAAGAGGAGGCTGAACATGAGCTGCGAAGTCCATCATATGGAGCATGCGGAAATCGCCAAGGTTGGTCAGGAAGTCAAGAATTTCAAGATGAAAGCCTACGACCCGACCGAGGGCGGCTTCGTGGATGTGGAGCTTGAAACCATAAAGAAGGCCGGCAAATGGACCGTGCTGGTTTTCTACCCGGCCGACTTCACCTTCGTGTGCCCCACCGAGCTGGCCGACCTGGCCGACAAGCATGCGGAACTCACAAAGATGGGCTGCGAGGTCCTGTCAGTGTCCACGGATACCGAGTTCGCGCACCTGGCCTGGCGCACTTCCGAGCGGCTGCTGGAGAACGTTCGCTACAAGATGGCCGCCGACCCCACGGGAGCGGTATCGCGCTACTTCGGCGTGTATGTGGACGATGCCGGCGTGGCTCTGCGCGGTACGTTCATCATCAGCCCCGAAGGAAAGCTGGTGGGTTCGGAGATCAATTTCCTGAACGTGGGCCGCGACGCCAGTGAGCTGATGCGCAAGATGCAGGCCAACATCTACCTCAAAGACCACCCCGCCGAGGCCTGCCCGGCCAAGTGGACCCCCGGCCAAAAGACCCTCACGCCCTCGGAGAAGATCGTGGGCAAGGTCTACGAGTCGCTGCGGGAGTAAAGGACGAAGCTGTTCCAGAGATAAAGGCAAGGCCGCTCCGAAAGAAATCGGGGCGGCCTTGGTTTTCTCATCAAGCGCTTATTCCTTGCCCGAACCCGAGACGGCTGTCAGCGCGCCCAGACCCAGGTAGACGCCGCCGGCAATCCAGCGCCCGCCCGTGACGACATGCCGCTTGCCGGCCAGCAGTCGGCCGGCCGTGGCCGCCGTGAGCGCGTACGCGCCATCTGCGAGCACGGCCAGGACCACGAAGACAAGCCCGAGCAGAATGGCCTGCGCAGCCACGGAACCACGTGCCGGGTCTGTAAACTGGGGCAGGAAAGCCAGATAGAACAGGGCGGTTTTTGGGTTGAGCAGCTCAACCAGGCACCCCTGGAAAAAGATGCGGCCCAAGGGCTCGGCGCGCATACGACAGGGTTCCTCGGCCTTGGGGCGAGCAAGCAGCGTACGCAGTCCCAACCAGATCAGGTATGCCGCGCCAAGGTATTTCAGCACGCTGAAAGCCAAAGCCGAGGACATGAGCAGGGCCGACAGGCCCAAACCGGCGGCGATCACATGCGCCAGACCGCCCACACCCAAGCCCAGCACCGAAACCAGTCCGGCGAGCCGCCCCTGGCTTGCGCTGCGGGCAATGATGTATAACATGGCGGGGCCGGGCATCAGGCTGATGGTCAGCGAGGCCGCGGCGAACACGGCCAAGGTTGTCAAGTCGAACATGGCGCGCTCCAGCTCTGGTAAATAGTGCTATATTATCTAACAGTTGCAGTGTGCTTGCGGCGCAATGTCGCGGCAAGCCCAAATCCAGGAAGCGTCAAACTTAGCATTATCCGGACAAGAACTCTAGGCAAGCCGCCTTTACACTGCCGACGGCAGCTCGCCGGGCTCAGCCCTGTCCCGCCCATGTTCTGCCAGCCACCTGAAGCGCCCTCTCTTGCTCTGTCTCACTTCTCTGTGTGAAGTGATCCGCCCTTGTGCTTGGACTGCAAATTACTTTTTTAAATCGGCCCATTTTTAGTTTGACATTGATAATCGTTATCACTAGTGTGCCCTTCAGCAACTCAATCATGTGCATTCGTCGAACAAGGAGCTTGCCACCATGTGCGCAGCGCTTATCGGCGGCATGAGCCGTCTGAAGAGAGAATACGCCGAGGCGGCCAAGGCCCTGGGAGTCACACTCAAGGTCTTCGACGGCAACGAGAGCTACATCGCGGATCGCATAGGCCAAACCGAGTGCCTGATCCTGTTCACGGGCAAGCTCTCGCACAAGGCGCGTTCCGAGGCCATGCGCCATGCGGTCAGAAACGGCATCCCCGTCCGGCAATGCCACTCGAGCGGCATCTCCTCGCTCCGGCAATGCCTGAACGACATAACGAACAATCGCTAAACCATTTGATGAACGAAAAAGGAGCCCATCGCATGACACGTTGTCTGCGCGAATTGTCCGCCGGCCAGCGGGCAGTCATCCATTCAATCCAGGCTAGCGGCGAACTGGGCCGGCGCATCCGCGACATGGGCCTTGTGCCCGGCGCGACGCTTGGAATCGTGGGCCGCGCCCCCTTGCGCGATCCCGTGGCCATCCGGCTCAAGGATTTCACCCTTACCCTGCGCAACAACGAAGCCGATCACATCATGGTCAAGACCGAGGAGATCGCCAATGGCTGAGAACGTTACCATAGCCCTGGCCGGCAATCCCAACTCCGGCAAGACGACCATGTTCAACGCCCTGACCGGCTCCCGTCAGCGAGTGGGCAACTATCCGGGCGTCACTGTTGAGCGCAAGGAAGGCTCCGTCATCCTGAACGGCTTGCACGCCGATGTCGTGGACCTGCCCGGCTGCTATTCCTTGACCGCCTACTCCATGGAAGAGCTGGTGGCCCGCAAGGTGCTGGTGGAGGAGCGGCCCGACGTGGTGGTGCACGTGATGGACGCCACGGTTCTGGAGCGCAGCCTGTACCTCGGCGTGCAGCTCCTGGAAATGGGCGTGCCCGTGGTGCTGGCCCTGAACATGATGGACGAAACCAAGAAACGCGGACTGCGCATCAACGCGGCCAAGCTCTCCAAGCTGTTGGGCGTGCCCGTGGTGGAAACCGTCGGCCGCACGGGCCAGGGCAAGAAGGAGCTGCTGCAGGAGGCCATCAACCACGCCAACCAGCGCAAGCGCCAGTGGCTGCCCCTTGAGTTGTCCTACGGCCCGGACGTGGACCACGCCCTGCTGGACATGACCACGCGCATAAACGCCGCAGGTCTGTTCACGGATCGTCAGCCCGCGCGCTGGACGGCCATCAAGTATATCGAGGGCGACGAGCAGGTCGTGGCCGAGGGGCGCAAGGCCGCGCCCGAGGTTTCCAAGGAGCTGGAAGCCATGGTCTCCAAGCTCTCGGATCACTGCCAGAAGACGCTCAACGCCTATCCCGACGCCATCATAGCCGATTACCGCTACGGCTTCATCTCCGCGCTGCTCAAGCAGGGCGTGCTGGAGCGCGACTCCCTGCGCGAGCGCATCGACATCACGGACAAGGTGGACCGGGTGCTCACGCACCGCGTCTTCGGCCCGCTCATCATGCTGGCCGTGCTCTACGGCATGTTCAAACTTACCTTCACTTTGGGCGAATACCCCATGGGTTGGCTGGAGGCGGGCTTCGGCCTGCTGAGCGACACCGTCGGAAACGCCATGGCCGAAGGCCCCCTGCGCTCCATGCTGGTCTCCGGCGTCATCGATGGTGTGGGCGGCGTCATGGGCTTCGTGCCGCTCATCCTGATCATGTTCCTTATGGTCTCGGCTTTGGAGGACCTGGGCTACATGGCCCGCATGGCCTACATGCTCGACCGCGTGTTCCGCATCTTCGGCCTGCACGGTTGCTCGGTCATGCCCTTCGTCATCTCGGGCGGCATAGCCGGCGGCTGCGCCGTGCCCGGCATCATGGCCACGCGCACCCTCAAGAGCCCCAAGGAGAAGCTGGCCACCCTGCTCACCGCGCCCTTCATGACCTGCGGCGCCAAGATTCCGGTCTTCGTGCTGCTCGTGGCGGCCTTTTTCCCGGAAAACGCCGCCATGACCATGTTCGCCATCACCATGTTCGCCTGGGCCATGGCCCTGCTGGTCTCGTGGGCCCTGCGCTCCACGCTGCTGCGCGGCGAATCCACTCCCTTCGTCATGGAGCTGCCGCCCTACCGCCTGCCCACCCTGCGCGGCGTGTTGACCCATTCCTTCGAGCGAACCTGGGCTTACATCCGCAAGGCCGGCACAGTGATCCTGGCTATTTCCATCCTGTTGTGGGCGGCCATGACCTACCCCGAGCTGCCCGCCGAGCGCGCTGCCGGATTCGAAACCATGCGCGAGCAGGCCGTGGCCGAGACGCAGACCATGGCGGACGCCGAGGCAGCTCTCGAAGAACGCCTGGTCGAGATCGACAACCGGGAAGCCCAGGCCGCCCTGCGCCATTCCCTCGCCGGCCGCGTAGGCGGCGCGCTGGAACCCGTGAGCAAGTTGGCCGGCTTCGACTGGCGCACCAACATCGCCTTGGTGGGCGGCGTGGCGGCGAAGGAAGTCATCGTCTCCACTCTGGGCACGGCCTATTCCCTGGGCGAAGTGGAAGCCGAGGAGGCCGAGCCGTTGTCCGAGCGCCTGGCCACCGACCCGCAGTGGTCCGCCATAACGGCCATAAGCCTCATCGTCTTCGTGCTCCTGTACGCGCCATGCTTCGTGACCGTGGTGGCCATGGCCAAGGAATCCTCCTGGCGCTGGGCCGCCTTCTCAACGATCTTCAACACAGCCCTGGCCTTTGCCATGGCCACGGCGATCTACCAGCTCGGCCGGCTGCTGTCGTAGCCCGCACGACCGCGCACGCAACGGAGGACACCATGAGTTCGAGGAGCTCCATCACATCCCGCGCCAGGCCGCGCGACTTCATCAAGGGCGCACTGCGCTTCGCGGACAGCCAGACGCAAGAGCAGGCAAGCGGCTCCCCGAAGCGCGAGGCCGGACGGGAACCAGCCCCGGACAAGCCTGACGTTGGATAAGCGATATGAAACGGGGAGGGCCCTTGCCCTCCCCGTTTGCATTTGCCGATGGAAAATGGAAAGCGATCAGAAACGGAAGACCGCCGCGATCTGTCCGCCCCCCGGAATCTCGCCCGGCGGAAGGGCATACACGGCCCCGCCCTTGAGCAGGGTCCAGGCCGCGGCGTAATCCAGCAGGTCCTGGTCGCCGGGTTGATAGGCTCCATGTATCTCCATGACCTGGGTATCGTTATCCATGCGGCCCCAGACCCGCACGCCTCGGGCCACGAAGAGTGAATCCACGCGGCCGTAGTAGGCGGCGGTGGCCACGGCCTCCAGCCTGTCGCTGGCCAGCCCGGTGCCCAGGAACTGGGCGAAGCGGTCCCGATTCTCCTGCACCTTGCGCGTGAAGATGGGCTCGACAATCTCCCAGGCCCGCTTGCGCAGATTTTCCGGGTCCACCCGGTCGGGATTGCCAGTCACGATAGCGTCGAGCAGATAAGGATAGGTATTGGCCGCCTTGTACACGGGCAGGACCTCCTCCACCCCGGCCAGCAGCAAAGGAGCTCGCTTGTCGCGCAGGAATTCATGGAGGCGCCGGTCCACTTCCTTCAGAAAACGGGATTTCTTATTTTCCGTGAAATTCGCGTCGGCGCCGCCGCTATAGAAAAACACCATGCGGCGATCGGCCCTGACATTGCGGCCTGGGCCAACTTCTGTGTGCGTTTTCTCGGTCTCGTCATGCCATAACGCCTCGGACATGCTCTTGGGCATGCCGTCCACCTCGATCTCCTCCGATCCATAGCGAGTGCAGCGATAGAGCCGCACATCGTTGTCACTCAGGGCCAGCATGTAGAAATGGCCGCTGCCGCGAAAATAGGGAAAGACCTGCTTCAAGTGGAAGCGGTCATTGATCGCGGCCAAGTCAACGAACTCCAGTGGCAGCTTGAGGGCCATGAACATGCTCTCGGAGCGGAACAGGGCCAGGCCCGTATCCATGAAGTTCCAGAAGGTCGGATCGCCCTGGAGATCGGCCGCCGGCTTGAGGAATGAATCCACATCGCGCATGCCCCGGCTCTGGAGTTCCTCCTTGGCCTGAGCCAGCAGGTTCTTGAAGCGGATGGAGTCCTGCTGTGTCTCCGGGCCTCGGCGGTGCGTAGGCATGTATATGGAAACCTTGACCGGGTCAGGATTTTCCAAGAGCAGGCGCAGATCTTCGAGAGTCAAGGCGGTGCGGTGCTGCATAGGGCCTCCTTGCCGTTAGAGTGCATTCCGGCTGACGTGGCCGTTCTAATGCCTGAAAGCCGGGATTCAGATACTACCGGAAATTCACGGCAAGGCAATGTCGGCGCGGGCATGGACATGAAAGCCCATGCCCGGCAGGGTCGTTATAGCGGGAATCGCAAGGCTTTTGGGGCTCGCTTGCAAACGACGCGGGAGTGGAGTTGGCGTCCATGAGGAGCTAGAGCATTTTGCTTTTGAAAATGCTCTGCAAGCCATGCGTCGGCATGGCTTGCCGCCGCGTAGGCGTAGGCGCAATTCACTTGCGCCATCAACGCCGGAGCGGACGTCTTAAAAACAATCTGCCCTAAAGCGATACTCACATGAAATGCGGAGTCCCGGGGCCCATGCTCCCTGGTGGTGGGGTCTGGGGAGGAGCGAGCCGCTCTGGCAGGCAAAGCCCTTCCCAGCTCTTGCGCACTCAGCTTCGAATCTGGGCTGCTGGCTTGGGCAGGGGCAGGTCCACGCGCTCGTGGCCGTAAAGATAACGCCGGGCCTCGGCGAAGGCTCCCAGCACGAAGAGGGATGTGGCGACCTCGCTGCCGACGATGATGCGCGTGGGTGTGCGCACCAGGGTCCATTCATAGGCCCGGTATGGATGACGCAGCCCCTCGCCCAAGGCCTGTCGCATGACGGACAGGCCATAGGCGATGAGCCCGTCACGCCGGGGCTCGTGCTCCAGAAGAACCAGGGCCAGCACGGCCTGGGCGGCATCGAAGGGATTCACCGTGCGGCCCAGCAGTTCGCGGCGGCAGTAGTCCAGGCCGATCTTGCGGATTTCGGCCAGCTTGCCTTCGGGATCGAGCACGGCCTTCTCCTCCTCGGGAATGGCCTTGAACACGTCCCAGACCCGGCCGGCGTAGTGCACATAGGTCGGAGGCAGGTAGAAGCGCACGGCCGATTCACGGCGAAAGTTGCCGCTCTTGAAGGCCCGGTGGTGGAACTCGATGAAGCGGTGCACGGTTTCCAGATTCTGGCCGGACAGGGCACGCCAAGCATGACGGTTGACCAGGATGGCCTCGAGGATGTCCATGTTGTGGCCCGGGCAGATCTCGTTGCCCAGGGCCTCGCGCACCACGCTGCCGTCGGCCTTGCGGAATGGCTTGTCGAACCACAGGGGCACCGCGCCGAAATAGTCCAAGGGCCGCGTGGCCTTGTTGGTGGGCGGGTTGGTGGCGTGGCCCGAGCCCACCTGGTACTCGCTGATGATCTCGATCCAGGGATGGTTCAGGAAACGCTCGCAGGCCGACTTGAGTTCTGGATCGGCCTGCAGGCCAAAGTTGCGTAAAAAGAGCAGCCACTTGCGGGCCATGGACAGAGCCAGAAATGTCGTATCCACATCGGGCACGTAATCGCCGAAGCCGAGCTTGCGCTTGAGTCTCCAGTGGCGGCGCGAGAGCTTGCACAGCGGCTGCCCGCGCGACCCAACAGGCAGACAGGTAATGGCCGGATGGCGGATTCCGCCCGTGGGCGAGACGAGTTCCTCGCTGCTCGTGACCACGATGTAGCGCACCAGGCTTTCGAGCACGGCCGCGATCTTGCGGAACTCCTCGGGATGCACATGGTTCTTGACCGCGCGCGTGTACAGCAGCTCGAAAAAGATCGCATCGTAGAAGGCCGTGCGGTGAGTGATGCGCCCAAGCTTGCGCAGAGGCTCGGCCAAGCCCTTGTAGGGCTTGCGCATGAGGCGCAGTTTGGCCGGACAGGCCATGAGGAAGCAGCGCAGCAAGGCGAAGAGCAGCGTGGCGTTCTGCTGTTCAAAGGAGCCCAGGCCGGCGAGGATGTCCAGAAATGCCTCGCCGCTCAGGGTGTCGTCGCCCGACAGGGAAGCCTGGGCGTGCACCGGAAACCAGGGATCCTGTTTGTCCTTGTCCCACACGCGAAAAACGTGACGCGCAAGGCAATTCAGGGTCTCGTCCAGCTCAGCGCGGGACATGTCCGCGCGGGGAGCGGCCATGGTTTCGCGCAGCTGCCAGCGCGGCGGAACGACCTTGTCCAGCAGCTCGGCCAGGGGCGCGAACGTCTCGCGCACCCAGACGCGGTTGCGCCAATGCACGGGCGTGGCGTTCAGCGCCTTGCGCAGCATTTCATGATAGCGGCCTATGCGGGCCATGGGCAGCAACGGATGACGGCAGCCGCGCAGCACGAACAGGCGCAGCAGCGGATGGCGCAAGGACTTGCGGTACAGGAGCCGGAGGTGCTTGCCGGGCTCGGCCAGGGGTTCCTCCGGGCGCAGCACGGGCTCACAGACATCGTAGATGCTGGCGTAGGCCTGGGGGGCCGGGGCGAGGCGATTGATCAACTGCGTCAGGCGCATGGATGCTCCCGTGGTCCTGTGCGGTGGTATCCGACATCGCCGCGCGGGGCAAGGCATGTCCTTTCCGCTCAAATCCGGATCGTCATCGTGGAATATAACCAGGCTCTGCTCGTCCGCACAAGGAATTCCAGGCGCTTGGCGGACGCCGAACGCTCTCAGCCTCTGCCCTGTAAGCACGGTAGCGGGCAAAGAGCGTATAGAGCATTTTGCTTTTGAAAATGCTCTGCAAGCCATGCGTCGGCATGGCTTGCCGCCCCGCAGGCGTAGGCGGAATGTAATTCCGCCGTCAACGCCGAAGGGAGCGTCTGAAATGCAAAATGCTTTAATGTCTGGCTGATTCAGGGCTCGGCCACAATCTCCCTGTCTGACTTGATGTCCAGCGCTGCTCCCTGCCTGGCCAATTCGGCCTGCACGGCGCCTGCCGGCACGAAGCGTGGAGATTTGAGTTCTCTGGCGGCCAGGGCCGCGCACACGCCGGCGGCATGGCCCGTGGCCATGGCGATGGGCATGACCCGGTAGGACGAGTGGGCCACGTGCGTGCCCGATATGCAGCGCCCGGCCATGAGCAGGTTGTCCACGCCCTCCGGCAGGAGGCAACGCAGGGGGATGTCATAGGCCTCGCCCGCGGGTACGCGCTTGAGCGTCGTGCCCTTGCCGGTGGGGCTATGGATGTCGATGGGGTAGGTGCCGCGCGCCACGGCGTCCGGGAACTTGCGCGCCGAAAGGATGTCTTCGCCCGTGAGCTGGTAGTCGCCCCGGATGCGCCGACCCTCGCGCACGCCGACCATGGGCGCGCTCTGCAGGATGTAGGCGCGCTCGAAGCCCGGCACGTAGCGGCGGAAAAAGGTCGTGATCATACGCATCTGCCGCCGGCCTTCCATCTCGGCGCGGGTCAGATCGAAGACGTTGGTTCCATGCACGTTGACCACGCGCGTGGAATTAACCAGCAACTCGCGTTCGTGCGGTGTGCCGAAAAACAGGATGTCCTCGCGCGGCAGATCCAGATCTCCGGCCCTGGCGGCCTGCTCGACGAGTTCCCACAGGCCATGCACGCCGCGCCACTGGCCCGGGTGCGCCTTGACGTAGTTATCAAAGGCAATCCGCTCGAACTCGGCCAGGCGGAACATGAGCGTCATGGGCTGAACCAGGCCGTCCTCCTTGCGCCCGGTTTGATAGCGCGCGCCAGCCATGGCTGCGATGTCGCCGTCCCCCGTGCAGTCAACGACTGTCTTGGCGCGCACCACCATCGGGCCGGCCTTGGTCTCGAAGACCACGCCCCCGAGCCGGTCGGTTTCCTCCTTGCGCCACACGCCGCTGGCAAAGGCGTGTAGCAGGAGCCTCACGCCCGCTTCATCGAGCATGTCCTGGGCCACGATCTTGAAGACCTCGGGATCGAAAGGCACGGTGTAGCCGGTTGCGAGCGAAGGCGCGATGGCCCCGCCCTCGCGTACGAGCCGTTCCACGAGTCGGGAAGGCCAGCCGGCGAAGACCTGCTCGCCCGGGCCGTGGTCCGTGGGGAAGAAGGTCGTGGCGCCCGGCAGGGTAGTCATTTGGCGCTGGGTGCGGTCCGAGGACCATAGCGTGACCAGTGCCGCCGTGGCATTGCCGCCCAGAAAACCATAGCGTTCGGCCAGGACCACATCGGCCCCGGCGCTGGCCGCTCCCAGGGCAGCGCCCAGGCCGGAAGGGCCGCCTCCGACCACCAGGACTTCCGTGTCGGCCGCGACCATGGCCTGGCGAGGCGGCAGGCTGACGTGCGTGACGGATGCTGGACGTGCGAGCGGCGGCATGAATCTCCCCCTGAAATGTTAAATGGCGCAACGCTGGGCCTGGCGGTCCTGGTCCCTGCTCTCCGGCAGCGACCGGGCAAGCTCCACGAGCAGCCGGTTGTTTTCCCTGGCACGCTCCTGAAGCTCGGGCAACGTGCTCTTGATGTGCTCGCGCAGCTCCTCACGGTGATCCCAGTTATGGTCGATGTGTGCGATGAGCCGTCCCGCGTTAACGAGCTTGATCGGCGGCGTCTCTATGTGCAGCTCGCTCAGGAAGTCCTGGACCTTGGCCGAATAGGGCAAGGCCACGAAAGGTACGCCCTGCAAGGCTGCAAAAATCAGGAAATGCAGACGCATGCCCACGGCGAAGGTGAATTGCTTCATGATGGTCATGATCTGTCCGGGTGAATACTCGCCTTTGAGAACCGAGGCCCGCTGCGGCCGCAGCATCTTGGAGACCACGGCGTGGGAGTGCTGCATGTCGAGTACACGCTGTTCCATGGGCACGAAGACCACCTGGGCGTCGTAGCGGTCTATGATGAAGTCCGCGGCGTCCGCCAGCAGGGCATGGTAGAAGTCGTGGTCGATGTCCGGCGCTGCCGGGCCCGGCTCGCGCACGGACATGCCCACCACGCAGGGGCCGTCTTCCAGGCCGATGCGCCCCAGCTCGCCCTCGGGCAATGGCTCGGGCTCAAGCAGCAGCGCGGGATCGGCCGTGACGATGATCTCATGCTCCACGCCCGTGTGTTCCAGAGTGCGCTTGGCCCCGCGTTCGCGCACGGTGATCAGCCTGGCCTGGTTCAGGGCCTCGCGCACGAGCTGCTGAGCCGAGCGAGTCTTGAGCGGCCCGGCGCTTACGGCGTAGATCATGACCGGCACGCCCATCTCGTGGGCGACCTGCACCTCGCGCAGAAATATCTCGGCTTCGGTATCGAACAGGATGCCGCCTCCGCCGAGAATGAACAGGTCCAGGCCGCTCATCACCCGGCAGGCCTCGCCGCGGGTCATCTCGCGCACGGGCACGGCCTCGTCCACGCGCTGGCGGCGCAGGGTGTCTTCGGGGTTGCGCGAAAAGACCGTGATCTCCACGGACAGCGATGCCCGCAGTTGCGCGACGATGGACTGGAGGATGGCCTCGTCGCCCATGTTCAGCCCGCCGTACGAGCCGGAAATGCCCACCTTATAAGTCCTCTGCCCTGTCATGCGGCGCTGCTCCCGGCGGCCGGCATGCGCCGCCCGTTACGTTGCCCCCGCCGCAAGTACCCGTCTCCGAGGCGCGCCGAATACGTTCCGCCGATCCGGCACGCCGAAACCCCACGATTGTTTATAGCAGAAAAGCGAGTGCGTTGAGCAATGGTTTTTCTCTCCGAGGCGGCCGGAACTCTGGCAGACTAGCCTTGCCTGGAGGAGCCGCCCTTCCGCAAGTCACGCGTAACCGCGCGCATCCGCATCCCGTTGCTGAGAACCGTATGGCGACTTCGCTGCCCACGCTTCCGATCGCCCTTACTGGTAAAATTACTGCAGCTTCTCCCCTCTGTTTGTCTCTTATGAGTAATCATTTGGAATTGCTGCCAAACCGATTGCGAAGTCCTTCGGCCGTTTTCTGATTTTTTGGATATTGCAATACGATCCTCCCGACAATCTCCCCCGGGACAAATCCTCAGACCTTGGGAAAGCCTCGCCCCTCAGAGTTTAGTCACCCATGGCATATGGAATGCATTACCAAAACCCTGCAAAACTTTCTTCTTGCTACCAGATGATGCATTTTTTGATTGATGGCACCTAAAGGCCATTATACTGTTCCCATGGGAATTAAATTGGCATGCAAATTCAGTAGGCACTCACGCAAAAGGTTCCGCATGTGCAAGGATTGTCGAACGCGGAAACAGCTTCTAGCGGCATTGAGGCAAGCTGAAGCGAAGATCAGTGAACTCACCGCAGAGAAGGAACGTTATGCGACCCTGGCTGGTACGTTCCGTGGCATGAGCTTTCATGGCGGACAGATTACAGGAGAGAAAAGCGAATTCGCGGCCGAAATCCACGATTGGCTGAACGCGCAGGGCGAGCTTCCGGATATCGACGGCTGTGGACAGACTCAAGATGAGTTAATCAAGGCCAAGGATTTCCTGGAAAAAGTTCTTGATGCAGTCGGAGATCCGATCTTTGTCAAAGACAGCAAGCACCGGCTCGTGCTGGCCAACGCGGCCGAGTGTTCTCTGACCGGCAGGCGGCGCGAGGAGCTCCTGGGCTACACGGTAAGCGACTTTTTTCCCGAGCCTTTAGCTGAGATCTTCTGGAAAATGGATGAGCTGGTCCTCAGCACCGGCTTGCCTCAGATATTCGAGCAAATAGTCCCCGACGTCGGGGGCCGGCTGCGGACATGGCAGACCAAAAAAAGCCTGTATGTCGATCCATTCGGTGAGAAGTTCGTCGTCGGGATCACCAGGGACGTTACCGAGTCCAGACAGGCCGAGGAAGACCTGCGCAAGCGGCTCATGACTCTGACACAACCGTCGGACGACAAGGCGATCACCTTCGAAGCCCTGCTCGACCTCGAAGATCTCCAGCGGGTGCAGGATGCCTTCAGTGATATCTCGGGCGTCGCCTCGGTCATCACCACGCCGGAAGGCACGCCGATCACCAAGCCGAGCAATTTCTGCCGCCTGTGCAAGGACATCATCAGGAACACCGAAAAAGGCCGCGCCAATTGCTTCCATTCGGACTCGGTGATCGGCCGGCAAAACCCAGGCGGCCCCATCATTCAACCCTGTCTGAGCGGTGGTTTGTGGGACGCAGGGGCAAGCATCACCGTGGGCGGCAAGCATGTGGCCAACTGGCTGATCGGTCAGGTCAGGACCGAAGGGCAGGACGAACGCCGACTGCTCGATTATGCCCAGACCATTGGGGCCGACGAAGAGGAATTCGCGCAGGCCCTGCGGGAAGTCCCGATCATGTCCCAAAAGCGCCTGGAAAAGATCGCTCAGGCCATGTTCGTGCTCGCCAACAAGCTGTCCCTGCTGGCCTACCAGAACCTGCTGCAAGCCAGGCTCCTCCATGAACGCGAGCAGCGCGAGGAGCGCCTGCGCGCGTCGCTCAAGGAAAAGGAGATACTGCTCAGGGAAGTGCACCACCGGGTCAAGAACAACCTGCAGATCATTTCGAGCCTGCTCAGCCTTCAGTCGAGCAAGGTCCTCGATCAATGGGCCCTGGATCTGTTCCTGGAGAGCCGCAACCGCATCGCGGCCATGGCCCTCGTGCACGAGGAGCTATACAGCGCGGGCGACTTCTCGCGGGTCAGCTTGAAGAAATACCTGGAGAAGATCGTTCCCCGGCTGGCCAATCCCGCAAGCAAGGAAAACGGCCCGGCCTGCATGCTTCAGTTGGAGGAGGTGGAGCTGTCCATCGAGAAGGCTGTGCCGTTCGGCTTGATCATCAACGAACTCGTCACCAATGCCGTGAAGCATGGCTTCAGGGAGTGCCAGGAGGGTGAGCTTCGGGTGGGAGCCCACTTGGACGGGAGCATCCTGACCGTGATCGTCGCCGATAATGGACCCGGCCTTCCGCCGGACTTCGATCTCGGAAGCTCTGAAACCCTGGGCATGCAGCTCGTGCTCGGCCTGGCAAGACAGATTCGCGGCACCTTCCAGGCGCAAAACGCATGCGGCGCCACATTCACTCTGGCCTTTCCGCTCGACTGAACAGCCGCGCGTGGACCGTCAGCGCGCCTGCCCTTACCTGAAAAGGATGCCGAGACTTACGAGAATACGTGCGGCAACGCCCAGGGATACGACTCTGCCCTGGCAGGTCGGTTCGGCGCGTGTTTCTGTTACCCCGCCTAACTCGTCACCTGTCTGTCCATGCTGCGGTAGTTGATGGCCTCGGCCAGGTGGGCGACTTCCAGCCGCTCGACACCGGCCAGATCGGCGATGGTGCGGCCGATACGCAGAATGCGCGTGAAGGCCCGCGCCGACAGGCCCAGACGGCGCACGGCCTGTTCCAGGAAGGCGTGCTCGGCTTCGCCCAAATGGCAGAAGCGCTCCAGGAGCCGGCCCGAGAGTTGACTGTTGGTCAAAAGCGGCAGGCCCGCGTAGCGCTCGGCCTGCACCTTGCGGGCGGCCAGGATGCGCTCGCGCATGGACGCCGAATCCGAGCCCTGACCCACGGCGCGCAACTCCTTGTAGTCCACGGCCGGAACCTCCACGTGCAGGTCGATGCGGTCCAACAGGGGACCGGACAGCCGGGAGCGGTAGCGCTGCACGGCCATGTCCGAGCACGAGCAGGCGTGGCGCTCGTCGCCCAGATAGCCGCAAGGGCACGGGTTCATCGCCGCGACGAGCATCAGGCTGGCCGGGTAGCACAGGGATATGGCCGCGCGGGAAATGGTCACCTGGCCATCTTCCAGGGGCTGGCGCAGGACCTCCAGCACGTGCTTCTTGAACTCGGGCAGCTCGTCCAAGAAGAGCACGCCGCAATGCGCGAGCGAAACCTCCCCCGGCCTTGGGTAGTGGCCGCCGCCGATGAGCCCGGCGTCGGAGATGGTGTGGTGCGGCGAACGGAAGGGCCGCGTGACCATGAGCGGCGTGTCCGGCGGCAGGCTGCCCGACACGGAGTAAACCTTGGTGACCTCCAGGGCCTCCCCGAAGGACAACGGCGGCAGCACCGTGGGGATGCGCCGGGCCAGCATGGTCTTGCCGCTGCCTGGCGGGCCGAGAAACAAAAGATTGTGATTTCCGGCCGCCGCGATCTCGATGGCCCGCTTGGCGTGCTCCTGTCCCTTGACCTCCGAGAAATCCAGCAGAAAGCGCTCGTGCTCGCGCCACAAGGCCTGCAGGTCGCACACGCACGGGGACAATTCCTCGTGCCCGAGCAGATGGCCGACCACCTGGGCCAGGGACGCGGCCCCGTACACCGGCAGCCCCTCGACCACGGAAGCCTCGGCCGCGTTGGCCTGGGGCAGGATGAGCCCCTTGGCGTCCTTGGCACGGGCCAGGGCGGCCATGGACAGCGCGCCGTGCACGGGTTTGAGTCCGCCCGTGAGGGAAAGCTCGCCTGCCAGGTGCCAGCCGTGCAGCGCCTCGGTCGGGATGATGCCCGCCGCGGCCATGAGGCCCACGGCCAGGGGCAGGTCGTAGGCGCTGCCTTCCTTGCGCACGTCGGCCGGGGCCAGGTTCACGGTGATGCGCGCGGGCGGGAGCTTGTAGCCCGAACTCTTGAGGGCCGAGAAGGCTCGCTCCTTGGCCTCGCGCACCGCGCCCTCGGCCAGCCCGACCATGACGAATGCCGGCAGGCCCTGCCTGGAGAAGTCTATCTCCAGGGCCACGGGCAAGGCGTCGATGCCCATGAGGGCGGATGTGGCGATGGTGGCGATCATGTTTGCGCGTGGTGCTCGTGCATGGTCAATGTTCAGAGGATGCGTCCTGGATATCCATAATTCTTCTAAAATACAAATGAATCAGTCATGCTCTACCTCCATGACGATATTCTTCCTCGTCGCACGGGAAGGGCATCCGCCTGTATTGACATTGAAAATCAATATCATTTATATACCGTTGACTTTCCGGCTTTCAATCCTGTTTTGCGAGCCGCGTGCAGGCCAATCCGCAACGCGACGCGCCCTACTTGCGACATACGCGGAGAAGTCCATGCTGAAGAATGTCTATGCGAGTCAGCTCAACGCCCTGCAAAGCACCAGATCCGCGAAAGCGCGAACATCCGGGCTGCTGAATGCAAAGGTTGCCGCCGCATGCGCCGTGAGCTGCCCCGTCACCGTAACCACCCTGATCCATCAGTTGGCCGAATCCCTGGGCAACGCCGTGGACGCCAAGGACCCGTACACCCTGGCCCACTCCGAGGAGGTGGCCGTGGTAACCCAGACCCTGGCATTGTCCATGGGTTTGCCGCCCGCCAGCGCGGATCTCATCCACGTAGCCGGCCACCTGCACGACCTGGGCAAGATCGGAGTGCCCGATGTGGTGCTGCGCAAGCCCGGGAAGCTGGCTCCTGACGAGTGTCTGCTCATCAAAGCCCACCCCGGCATCGGCGCGGACATTCTCAGACCCCTGGACTGCCTGCGCGACTCGGGCATCATGGAAATGGTCCTGCACCATCACGAGCGCTTCGACGGCCAGGGCTACCCGCACGGCCTGCGCGGGCAGAGCATCCCCTTGGGCGCGCGCATCATCACCCTGGCGGACAGCCTTTCGGCCATGCTCCAGGCCCGGCCGTACCGTCCGCCTCTGGAGTTCGACGAAGCCGCGAGCGAAATCGAGCGCTGCAGCGGGAGCCAGTTCGACCCAGAAGTGGTCCAGGCCTTCATGGGCAACAAGGACAAGGTCCGGACCCTCGTTCATCTGTACCGCACGGCCATGGCTTGACCGGAAATCCCCGCCCAGCGCCCAGGCCGCCACGTTCGTAGCCGCACCGGGCATGGACATTGTCCGTGATGTGCGTCACGTCCCTCTGGACACGCATGCGTTATGCACGTTCAGGAGGAAAGCCATGCAGCGTGAGGACTGGTCCAAAGGATTCGTGATCGAGGCCTGCAGGGGTGTGCAGGCCTGTCCCCACAGGGCCGTGGACGGGGCGAAGCTCGCTCGCGGACTGCGGCAGGCTCTTGAGGCGCTGTCACCGGCCGAGCGCATCAAGGCCAAGCTGGGGCCTGCCGGAGTGATCCGGGCTCACGACTGCTTCCGCGTCTCCCTGTCCTGCTGCCCCAACGGCTGCTCGCGGCCGCAGATCGCCGACATCGGCTTCATCGGCGCGGCCGAGGTCGTCGTCACGCCCGAACCGTGCCACCAATGCGGCGCGTGTCTGGAAGCATGTCGCGAGAATGCCGTCAGTCTGGACGCGCAGGGGCCGATCCTAGATGAAGTACTCTGTGTGCGCTGCGGAGCCTGCGCCAAGGTCTGCCCTTCCGACAGCCTGGCCGTGAAAGGCACGGGCTGGCGCGCCATGCTCGGCGGCCGTTTGGGCAGACATCCGAGGCTCGCGCAGGAGTTGCCCGATCTGCTCACCGAAAGCGAAGCCGTGGCCCTGGCCGTGCGCTGCCTGACGCTTCACCTGGACCAAGCCCGTCGCGGCGAGCGTTTCGGCGCGCTCCTGGAGCGTTTGGAGCCGGCCGAGCGCGGGCAGCCAGGGTTGATCTAGGATAAAAAATAAGAGCCGGGAAAGGGCTCTGCCCTCTCCCGGACCCACTCCCGCCAGGGCGTAACGACGCCCTGGACCCCGCGTTTTAGGGCCGTATCGCTCTAGCTTTCCGCGACTGCCGCCTCTTCATTCTTCTCCCCGCAGCCCAATGGCGAGCGCCGGTCACGCGCCCACGAGTTGCCGGGCAGGGTCTTGGCGAAATTCTTCATTTCCGCCGCGCGACGGCCGATGGAATCCAGGCTGCACTGGCCCAGGCAGTCCACAATGGCCAGGGATACGCTGACCAGGGGAAAGTCGGTTATGCGCCCCGAGCGGTCCTTGGCCGTGACGTAGCCGCGCTCGCGATCGTCGCTCGGGTAGTGTCGGCGCACATGGCGGCCGAAGCAGCGGGCCACGGCCTTGCAGACGCGCTCGGCCTTCTCGGGCCGGGTCACCAGCACGAAGTCGTCGCCGCCCACGTGGCCCAGGAAGTCGCCGCTCGCGCCGTGTCGGCGCATGGCCCAGGCCGTGATGCGCGACAAGAGCAGGATCACCTTGTCGCCCTCGGGAAAGCCATAGGTGTCGTTAAAGGCCTTGAAGTTGTCCAGATCGGCGTAGACGATGCTGAATGTCCCGCCCGCTGCCGAGCGCGCTTCCAACTCGCGCTCTATGCTCACGTTGCCCGGCAGGCCCGTGAGCGGATTGGCTCCCTTGGCCATCTCCACCTGCACCAGGGCCAGGGTGTCCAGGATGCGCTGCACCGAGGCGATGCCCACATAGCGCCCGCGTTCCGTGACGATGATGTGGTCGTAGATCTTGAACTTCTCCCGGCTCATGGCCTTGCGGGCCACGACTTCCACGGGCGTGTCCGCCTCGGCGGCCAGGGGCGTGGGGTCCATGATGCGCGTCACGTCGCGGTGCGAGTAGAGCGACAGGCCATATGGCGTGCTCAGGGCCCGGTCCAGGTGATGGCTCATGACCAGCCCCTTGGGCAGCTCCCCATCCACCACGACCACGGCGCTGATGGCTTCGCTGCCGTGCAGGAGCTGTCGGACCTCGTGCACGGGCGAGTCCGGCGTCACGGTCTGGGCCGGCTCGGCGACATCGCGCAACGGCAGGGAGCACTTGAGCTCCAGGCTGGCCAGCACCCCACGCGACACGCCGCGTCGGGGCAAGACCGCGATACTCAAGGGCTTGGGCTGGGCGGGCCGGGCGAGGTGATAGCCCTGGCCGTAGTGCACGCCCATGTGCATGAGCGTGGACAGCTCGGCGGGAGTTTCCACGCCCTCAGCTATGAGCCGGCAGCCGATCTTGTCCGCGAAGGCCACGAAGGTTTCCAGTAGGGCGCGCTTGACCGGGTTGGTGTCGATGTTGCGCACCAGCGACATGTCAATCTTCAGGTAATCCGGGCGAATTTCGGCGATGGACCACAGTCCCGAGTAGCCCGTGCCCACGTCGTCCACGGCCACCTGATAGCCCTGACCCCGGTAGTGCTCCAGGGTGCGATGAAATAGCGTAAAATCCTTGACGCAGTGGCGCTCGGTGATCTCGAAGACCACCTGGCGCGGAGACATGCCTTGCTTTTCCAGCAGGCCGAGCGTCTCGCCGGGCGAGAAGTCGGGCGAAACGAGCGTGCGCGGATGGATGTTCAGGAAGAGCTTCTGCTCGGGCCCAAGGCCGTCCAGACCGCGAATGGCCGCTTCGCGGCAGGAACGCTCCAGTTGAAAGACCTGGCCCACTTCCTCGGCAAAGTCGAAGAGCACCGACGGGGAGTGAAAATGGCTGTCCTTGGGCCCACGAGTCAGGGCTTCCCAGGCATCGATCGCGCCCGAGGAAAGGTTCACGATGGGCTGGTACACCGCGCCCAGGCGCTGGCCTTCGATAAGCTCCCGGAACTCGCCCATAAGCGCCAGCTTGCTGCCGTCGAGTTGGCCGCGCGCCGTGCGCTGGGCGTCGCACAGGGCCGCGTATATCGCGCCCTCCAGCGAGCCGCGCCGTGGCAACGACAGGCGCGCGCAGCCCGTGAGCACATCCAGGACCTGACCAGACAGGCGTAGCGACTCCCGCTTGAGCGCACCCTTCAGGTGCAGGCGGAAAGCGGCCAGTGAGGCGGGAAACTCCTCGCGGCAGGATTCAGGAGCCGCGCAGAGGACGATAAACGAACCCGGCTCCAGGCGTTCGTGAAACTCCAGGGCGCAATCGCGCAGAAATTCCTCGGACATGGCCGACAGTTCGCGCTCCATGAGATTGAGCAGCGCCTGGGCCACGTCCGCGCCAAGCAGGCTGCGGAAGATGGAGTAGTTGTCGATCTCGAAGTAGAAAAGCCAGAAGCCTCCACCCTCATCCAGGACGGCCTCGATCTTCCGGCGCTCGTTCTGGCGCAGGAAGCCGAAGTTGTGCGGCGTCCGGGCATGCTCGTGCATGTTCCGGCCGGCGGCGAGGGGGACGGCGGAAAGGCTGCGCATGGATTCCAGCATACAGGATGGCTCCGGCATGCGCCCGGCCATGCCGCTGGCGGGCGCGCGGGGTTGCAACAGGCTCTACATGGCGGCCAGGATCAACGCCTATGGTTTGGCTTGATTATACGCACGGCGCAGGACCCTGTAATGTCAGAACAATGATGGCAAGGTTACGATTCAGCGTCCGGGCGCACTGGAAGCGTCACCGCCCGGGCGGCGGTCGCCGGGATCAACATGCCGCCCGGAACCGGCCCAGTTCAGCATGGCCAACGGATTCCCCCGGTCCGAGACGAACAGGTTACAGAGGGATCATTTTCGCGGAGTCTTGGCCAAACAAGACCCGGCGAGGAAGCACCGCTCCTCGCCGGGCCTTGCGCGTCACGATTCGTAACCCTACAGCCCGGACTTGATGACCAGGTCCGTGATGGGTCCGCGCGACTTCTCGCCCTTGAGCACTAGGTGCGCGTAGTTTTCCGCGCCCTTGAATTTCTTGACCAGCCAATTCAGGCCGTTGTTCTCCTGGTTCAGGTAGGGATGGTCCACCTGGCGGATGTCGCCCAGGCAGAAGCACTTTACTCCCTCACCCATGCGCGAGAGCAGCGCCCGGCACTCGGAGCGGGACATGTTCTGCATCTCGTCGATGATGACCACGGCGTTCTCGATGGTCATGCCTCTAATATAGTTGAGCGGCAGGAGTTCGAACTTCTTAGGGTCGAACTTGGGCGGATACTGCTCCGCGTCCAGGAACAAGCGGTTGGCCGGGCGCGTGGCGTGCAGCTTGGACATGAGGTCCCCGACGTAACGCGTGTACGGCTCCATCTTCTCTTCCACCCCGCCGGGCAGGTAGCCAAGCTTCTGGCCGATCTCGATCATGGGCTTGACCACGTAGATCTTGCGCTGCTCCTTGCGTTCCAGCACCAGGTGCAGGGCCGCCGCGAGCGCCAGGAAGCTCTTGCCGTAGCCCGCCTCGCTCTGGATGGAGACCACGTCGATGCACGGGTTGGTCAAAAGCTCCATGGCCAGGTTCTGGTAGACGTTGCGCGGAGTGACGTTCCAGACCTTGTGCTGGTAGGAGACGGCCTTCTCCTCGAAATGCCCCTCCTCGTCCCGACCCCAGAACACGGGCTTGCCCTCCTCCCAGAAGAAGCAGTTGGGCACGCGCTCCTCGCGGCTGGCCACGAAGCCGGTGAAGTACTCGGCGTCAGACTTGAAGGGCACGGACTCGCGGTAGAATTCGCTCTTGATGCCCCGCTTGGCGGCCAACAACTGCAAGATCTTGTCGTTGGTGACCAGGATGGGCTCGGCGAGGCCGCTCCTCTGCACCTCGTCCAGGATGTAGCCGTCCACCAGATCCTGGAACGGTTCGGCCACCTTGTCCGTGTCCAGGACGACATACTTGTCCCTGTCCTCAAGCAGTTTCTTGACCACCTTGGCCGCGATGTGCGCCAGCCGGGCATCCTTCTTGAGTTTGTTCAGCTCGAGCAAAACATGGTAGGGCACGAAGACATCGTTCTCGATGCCGTTGCGCAGCTTGCGTATGCATTCCGGGTCTTCGAGCAGGACGTTGGTGTCCACGATGAACTGCTTGCGCTGATCCATCCGCTCACTTTGCTCCTTGTAGACGTGACGTGGGGAACACATGAGACGAGTATACACGGGAAACAGGGCGGACGGCTACCAGAGCATCGCCCCAATTTATGACCTGTCCACGAGCTGGGCGCTCGCGCCCCTGCGACGGGAGATGCGCCGCCTGATCCTGTCCGCCGGATACGGCGCAGCGGGTCGCGTGTTGGATCTGGCCTGCGGCACGGGCGTGCTCATGGCCATGCTCCGGCGACGGGGCGTGCGGGCTCTGGGCGTGGACCTGTCCTCGGCCATGCTGGGCAAGGCCCGGCGCAACGGCCTGACCGGCAGCCTTGCGCGCGCCGACGCGACCATGCTGCCCGTGCGGGACGCGAGCGTCGATTGCGTGTGCCTTGTGCTCGCCCTGCACGAGAACACGCGGGAAGACCAGGACGCCATGCTGGGGGAAGCCCTGCGCGCCCTGCGTCCCGGCGGCAAGCTGATCCTGGCCGACTGGCTTACGCCGCGCGGCGTCGTTGCGCAGGCCGCGCACTGGCTCATGCATCCGGTGGAGCGAGCCGCTGGCAGGGAGCATTACAAAGGATTCCGGGAATTCCTGCGGGCAGGAGGCCTGGAGGGCATCCTCGCGCGGCATGGTTTGGTTCTGGAATGTCTTGATCGCCGTTTCCTCGGAGCCCTAGGTCTGGCCGTGGCCAGGCAGGCCTGAGAAACGCTACCGCGCGCCGGTGACGCTTGCGTTACGACTGCGCGATGGCCGGAGGCGGCGCGTGCGCCATGCGTCAAGATAAGATGCCTCCGGCGGCCGGAGGGAATCATCCCCCCGGACTCCCCGCATTTTCATGCTGATCGGCAACGAACTGCGCGGGTCCAGGGAATCGCATCTCCTGGCGGGTGAGGGTTTGGGAAAGGGCAGCGCCTTTCCCAGGTCAATGCAAGCCGTTCTAGAGCAGATTGCTTTTAAGACGCCCGCTCCGGCGTTGACGGCGCAAGTGAATTACGCCTACGCCTACGCGGCGGCAAGCCATGCCGACGCATGGCTTGTAGAGCATTTTCAAAAGCAAAATGCTCTAGGGCCTGTTAACGCTATCTGAGCGCCTCTACAATTAGTGCCAAGGTGAGAAAGCCAAGGTACATGACATCGAGCTTGTCGTAGCGGGTAAAAATGCGCCTGTAACCTTTGAGTCGTCTGAATAGACGCTCTATCTCATTGCGCTTTTTGTACAGCTCCTTGTCATATTCCCAGGGTTCCAAGCGATTGGGGTTTGGAGGAA
>NZ_AULZ01000034.1 GCF_000422545.1 Desulfocurvibacter africanus subsp. africanus DSM 2603 | reverse complement strand
CTTGCAGAGCATTTTCAAAAGCAAAATGCTCTAAACAATGGCTCCGATTGCAGACAAAAGGCCCTTTGCCGAACCAGGCAAGGGGCCTTCGCATTCACGGCGATTCTCAACGGCATGGCGGACCAAATTCGCCTTGGATGCGCATGCGCACACGACCGGGCAATAGCCGGCCTTCCCCTTAATTCCTACCCGCTTCCCGCCTCACGCCAAGGCTTTGTGGCCGATCAGAGCCATGACGCCCTTGTAGAGTCTGTAGAAGTACCAGGCCAGGACAGCCGCGCCCACAAGCCAGCCGAGCGTATGGCTTAAGTACTTGTAGATAAAAGTCGTCAGGAAAAAAAGCACGAGAAATATCCAGAAGGTCTTGATCTGCCAGGAGAAGTGCCCTTCAAGCCATGTGCCGCGCGCGTCCGAGCGTTTGACGTAGTCCACTATCACAGCAACGATCCCGGCTATGCCCGTGAAAAAGAACAATCCGTACAGCGCATAGCAGAACAGCAGTATCTTCCTGAGTGATTTCTCCTTGTCCGGCAGGGCATGCAGGCTGGATTCCATGATCGCCTCCCGTGCGGGTTGTCTTGATGGAAGAGAATCCAGCGCACAGTCTATCCCATCCAACGGCTTGCGCCTAGTCTTGTTGGCTCCTCTGGCTGACCCGCTCGCGCTCACGCTCCTTGCGCCGGGTCTCACGACGCTCCGATGCCTCGCGATGGCGGCGCTTCTCCACATCCGTCTCCAAAAGCAGCGGCTGCACGGCCGTCGGCCTGCCCTCCGCGCTCATGGCCACGAAAGTCAGGTAGGCCGAGGCCGTATGGCGCACCTCGCCCGTTAGCAGGTCCTCGGCTTCCACGCGCACGCCGACTTCCATGGACGTCGAGCCGGCCATGTTCACGCTGGCCTTGAAGGTCAGCAGCTCGCCCACCAGCGCCGGCGCGCGGAACTCCATGCGGTCGATGGACTTGGTGACCACGGGGGTGCGGCTGTGGCGCATGGCCGCCGTGGCTCCCGCCAGATCGATGTAGCGCAGGATCACGCCGCCGTGGATGTTCCCGGCGGGATTGGCGTCCTGGGGAAACATGCGCTGCGACATGATCGTGGCGCTTTCGGATACATATTTGCCTTCCATGCTGCTCCTGTGCGCAAGTCTTGGACCCATGGCGCTCGGCCTTGCGTCGGACTCCCTCGCATATCTAGGTTTGAATAAATCCAGCCCTGCCCGGGCAACTCACCTGCGCCCCGTGCGTCACGCGCACGCTCCGGAGGCCATTTTCGGCCAAGCCCTTTTTTGTCTCATCGAGACGGATCAGGCCTGCGGAGACTCGCGAATATTCCGTCGCGTCACCAAATGGTGACCGTCCAAGCGCAAATTTTGCGCCCCAAAGCATCCCAGCAGGCCTCCGCACTGCCGTCGGGCCCGACAGCCTGATAGCAAATAGGTCAATATTTAATAGCCTTACCCTCCTGAACCTCCCCTTACTCCTCCGTTTCTCCGGCTTTGGGGCAACCAAGGCAGGGGCTGACGTCATAGTAACCAATGCCAAGCTCAAAAGTAAATCATTATTGTCATGCTATATCTATATGTTGCACTTTAAACACTGGCTTTATTTCACACCAAAAACGACTTTGGCATGGCATGTGCTTTAAGAGCAGCGACTGTTGCTTGCAAGTAAACTTGGCAATACAACAGTCATAATCCGGATTGAAATTTCTTGTGAACAGGTCTTTGTAAATCAGGATTGAGTCGCGCATAAGAGTAAAAATAGACCTCTTATATGGATGTCGACTCGATCAAACACTCGCTAAAGGCAAACCACTTTAAAGAGTGGGACGCAAAGTCTTCTGCCTACGTTCCCTTCGAGGAATATGGTCGTGAGGCTGCCGAGTGAAGCAGTACGAATTGCTTCTCGTCCCTTCTTTACGCGTGGTGTTGCCAGGAGAAATCGCACATGAGCATTCTGAGACTTACGCAGTGCATCCCTGGCCTCACGCTCCGCAGGCTGGCCGCCGTCTGTGCCGTGATGCTCGTCATGCTGACCGCCGCCACCGGCGCCCAGGCCGCGCAGATCACCTTGCGCTGGAACGCAAGCCCCGAGCAGGACGTTGCCGGCTACACCGTGCACTTCGGCACGCGCAGCGGCCAGTACGACCAGAGCATGGACGTGGGCAAGGCCCAGAGAGCGACCATCTCCGACCTGGAGCCGGGCACCACGTACTACTTCACCGCCACTGCTTATGATTCCTACGGATTCGCCAGCAACCCGTCCGAGGAGATCGTGTTCACCGCCGGGCAGACCGCTGACGGCACCGGTGGAAATGCCTCCAGGCTGCTCATCCTGTTCTAATCCACTGAATCGCATCCTGGCACATTAACCACCCGAATAGAAAAAAGAATGGCATTTCGGAATCAAGGAGAGTTTTCTATGCATATGCGCAAAATGCAACGCAGCATCCTGACGCTTATGATCTGTCTGGCCTTCGTGCTCGCCGCTTCCACGGCCATGGCCGCCTCGTACTACGTATCCACCAGCGGCAATGACGGAAACAACGGCTCAAGCTCCTCGCCCTGGCGCAGCGTGTCGCATGCCGCTTCCGTGGCCAAGGCCCGTGGCGACGTGATCAACGTCCTGGCCGGCGACTTCACCGACAACAACACCTGCACGCTTGCCCAGGGTGTGTCCATCAAGGGCGCGGGCAGCGGCAAGACCATCATCAGAACCTCAGCCGGCACGTACATCAAGGCCGAGAACAGCGGCACGCCCGTGGTCGATGGAAGCAACTCTGTCACCGGCATCCGCTTCATCGGCAGCGGCTCCAACACCGGCATCTCGTCCGTGGGCCGCAGCAACCAGACTTTCTCGAACAACTCCTTCGAGGGCTTCAACAAGCCCATCGTCGTCCACGGCAAGCCCTACTCCTGGACCGCCAGCTGCGGCGGCAAGAAGCCAAGCTCCTCGGCCGGCTACTGCGACGACGACGCGCGCACCAGCACCCAGCCCAACGACAACGAGTGGGCCCGCAACATCAAGATCAACAACAACAAGGTCACCAACGGACTGATCCAGCCGTCCACCATCAAGGACTCGGAGATCGGCCATAACGTGATCGACAACCGCGCCACCCTCAAGAGCTGCCTGGGCGACCTGGGCATGTGGTGGGACAACGTGGACATCCACGATAACGAGCTCTACACCCAGACCATCTCCTGGAACGTCATCGCCATCGAGGCCTGGATGGTGCAGGGCAACACCAAGTTCCGCAACAACAAGACCAACGGCTGGTTCTCGATCATCAAGAACCCCAACGGCGGCAAGTCGCCCTACTCCTGGCAGATCGTCAACAATATCTTTTCCAGCGACGCTCCGGTGGGCGTGGGCAGCGCCGGCGTGCGCGCGGCCATCGAATCCGCCTTCCACGTCGAGAACGTGCTCATCGCCGGCAACTATGTCGAGAACACCGGCTCCAACAGGACCTACCAGCACGCCGTGGGCATCTGGGGCTACGGCATCAACAGGAACGTGCACATCCGCAACAACGTGTTCCGCAACATGCGCAGCGACGGCATCATGGTCAGCGCCACGGACACGCACGCACAGCTCTTCGACGGCGACAACATCTACGTCTACAACAACGTCTTCGACACCTGCAATAATGGCAGCAGCCAGGCCCTCTACCTTGAAGACGGCGCCGGCGACATCGACAACGTGTTCTTCAAGAACAACATCGTCATGAACGCGGCCACCGCCGTGCTGGTCAACGCCAACCACAGCGTAAGCAACGTTCAGGTGACGCACAACCTGCTGCAGAACGCGGCCGCCAACAAGGATTACGGCTCCGGAGCCTTCTCCAGCGTCGCCAGCAACTACACGGGCCAGCCCGAGTTCGACACGACCGGCAACAAGCCCTACCCCTTCTACAAGCCCGCGAGCGACAAGTGCAACCTCGTGAACAAGGGCACCAATGTGGGCATGGCCTTCAGCGGCTCCGCTCCCGACCTGGGCGCCTACGAGTACGTGACCGTCGCCCCGCCGAGCAACCTGCGCGTGATTCGCGCCACCAAGTAGCGCGACTCCGGCAGACATGACAAATCAGGCGGCGGGCTTAGGCCCGCCGCCTTTTTTCGTTGGTTCTCCAGCAGGCAAAGCCCTTCCGACTCATCTGCCGGCTACAGCACATTGCAGATGACATGGAAACGATGGGGGCAGGGAGCGGCGCTCCCTACCGGGAGAGAGCCCGAGAGAAGAGCGAGCCGCTCTGGCAGGCAGCGTCCTCTCTCGGTTCAAACGCAAACAGCGCTAGCGGGGAAAGCGTAGCAGCCGCGCGTTGATGGCCACGATGACCGTGGACAGGGACATGAGGATCGCCCCGGCTGCCGGCGACAGCAGAATGCCCCACGGGGCCAGCACGCCCGCGGCCAGGGGGATGGCGAAGGCGTTGTAGCCCGTGGCCCAGAACAGGTTCTGGATCATCTTGCGGCGCGTTGCTTCGGCCAGCTTGATGATATCCACCACGTCGCGCGGGTCGCTCTTCACCAGCACGATGTCCGCCGTCTCCATGGCCACGTCCGTGCCCGCTCCGATGGCGATGCCGATGTCGGCCTGGGCCAAGGCGGGCGCATCGTTGATGCCGTCGCCGACCATGGCCGTGGTCAGGCCGCGATCCTGGACCTCCTTGACCTTCTCGGCCTTCTTGTCAGGCAGGACCTCGGCGAAGAACTCGTCCAGCCCGATCTCGCGAGCCACGGCTTCGGCCGTGCGGCCGTTGTCGCCAGTGATCATGATGCAGCGCACCCCAAGCTCCTTGAGCTCGGCCACGGCCTGCTTGGAGCTTTCTCGCACTTTGTCGGCCAAGGCCAATGCGCCCACGGGCTGGCCGTCCACGAGCACGAAGACCAGGGTGCGCACGCCCGCGCGTAGCGGCTCCATGGATTTGTCCGGAGCCTTGAGCCCCTTCTCGCGCAGGTAGCCCTCGCTGACCACGGCCACTTCGCGGCCTTCCATTCGCGCCTTGGCCCCCTTGCCCTTGATGGCCTGGAAATCCTCGATACGTGCGGTCTTGACGTTCTGCTCCTCGGCCGTGGCCAGAATGCCCCTGGCGATGGGATGCTCCGAGGCCGCTTCCACGGACGCGGCCAGGCGCAGGACCTCTTGCTTGTCCATGTCGCCGAAGGAGGCCGTCTCGGCCACGCGGAACTCGCCCAGGGTCAGGGTTCCGGTCTTGTCGAAGAGCACGGCCTCGATGTTCCGCGCGCGCTCGAAGGCCCCGCGGTCGCGGATGAGAAAGCCGCTGCCTGCGGCCAATGAAGTGGAGACGGCCACCACCAGCGGCACTGCCAGACCCAGGGCGTGCGGACAGGTGATGACCATGACCGTGACGGTGCGCTCCAGGGAGAAGGCGAACTCGCGGCCGATGAATCCCCACCAGGCGATCATGGTCAGCCCGCCGGCGGCCAGGGCGATGAAGGTCAGCCACATGGCGGCCCGATTGGCCGTATCCTGGGATCGGGACTTGCTTTCCTGGGCCTTCTGCACGAGGTCGATGACCTGGGCCAAGTAGGAGTCCTTGCCGGTCTGGCGTACCTCCACGGTCAGCGAGCCCTCGCCGTTGACCGAACCGCCGATGACCTTGTCGCCGGGCTTCTTGTCCACGGGCGTGGCCTCGCCCGTGAGCATGGCCTCGTTCACCGAGGATTCGCCCTCGACGATCTCGCCGTCGGCGGGGAGCTTTTCGCCGGGCTTGATGAGGATGCGGTCGCCCGAGACGAGATCCTCCACGGAGACGTCCTCGGTGCGCTCGTTGTCCACGAACTTGTGCGCCTCGCTGGGCAGCAGCCGGGCCAGTTCCTCCAGGGCCGAGGAGGCGGACATGACCGAGCGCATTTCGATCCAGTGGCCCAGGAGCATGATGTCCACGAGCGTGGCCAGCTCCCAGAAGAAGGTCTTGCCCGGCAGGGCGAAGACTACGAGCGAGCTGTAGACGTAGGCCACGGTGATGGCCAGGCCGATGAGCGTCATCATGCCCGGCTGTTTGCCGCGCAGTTCGTCGAACAGCCCCTTGAGGAAGGGCCAGCCGCCGTAGAAGTAGATTAGCGAAGAGAAGGCGAAAAGCGCGTAACCCTCGCCCGGGAAGCGCAGGAAGTCGCCCAGCCCGACCAATTCCTTGAACATGGGCGAGATGAGCAGGACCGGCACGGTCAGAATGATGCTGACGATGAAGCGCCTCCGGAAATCGCGCAGCATCATGCGGTGGTGCGACGCGTGATCCTTGCCGTGATCTCCGTGACCGCCTTTGCCCTGGCTCTGGGAATAATCTCCGTGCGTGTCATGCCCGCCGTGGTCGCCATGTTCGGCGCGCCATTCCCGCGATGAGCCTTGTGCGTGCTCCCGCTGCGGCTGTCCGTGCCGTGCATGTTCGTCGTGATCCATGGCGATCCTCCTGAAAGATTTCGCCAAAACCTAACATGCCGTCATGGGTTGGAACAACCTCGGAAGCCGAATGCCAATTCGGCGCGGTCTGCTCCCTTTATCCGCGTCCGAACAGCTCCGTGGCCTCCCGCAAGGCTTGCTTCATGTCATCCTTCATCTGTTCGGGAAGCAGCCTCCAGGCCCAGTTGCCGTCGGCTACCGATGGCTTATTCATGCGCGCGTCGGCGTCCAGGGACAGGAGATCCTGCATGGGGAAGATGGCCAGCTTGGCCACCGAGGACATGACCAGACGGATGAGCGCCCAGGACACGCTGAACTCGTCCACCTCGCGGCCCAGGTAGGCGAACAGCCGCCGGCGGTCTTCCGGCGAGGTCTCCTGCCTGAACCAGCCGCGCGCGGTGTTGTTGTCGTGGGTGCCGGTGTAGGCCAGACTGTTGGCCACGTGGTTGTGCAAGGCGTCGACATTGGTGGCGATGTTGTCACCGAAGGCGAACTGCACGATCTTCATGCCCGGGAAGCCGAACATGTCGCGCAGTTCGCGCACGTCCGGAGTGATGACGCCTAGATCCTCGGCGATGACCGGCAGGTATGGGTAGCGGGCCGAGAGCGTGTCGAACAGCTTGATGCCCGGCGCGTCGATCCACTCGCCGTTGATGGCCGTGCGCTCGCCGGCCGGGACTTCCCAGTAGCCGGCGAAGCCTCGGAAGTGGTCGATGCGGATCATGTTGAACAGCTCGATATTGTGGCCAAGGCGCTTGACCCACCAGGAGAAGCCGTCGCGTTCCATCTCGTCCCAGGCGTAGACCGGGTTGCCCCAGAGCTGGCCGGTCTCGCTGAAGTAGTCGGGAGGCACGCCGGCCACGAATATGGGCTGCTTGCGCTCATCGAGCTTGTAGAACTCGGGGTGCGCCCAGACGTCCGCAGAGTCGAACAGCACGTAGATGGGGGCGTCGCCCACCACGCTGACGGCGTTGGCGTTGCAGTACTTGAGCAAGCGCCGCCACTGGCGGAAAAAGATCCACTGCACGAACATCTCGTACAGCAGGGCGTCGGAGTGGCTGACGCTGAAGGCGTCCAGGGCCTCGCGGTTGCGGTCGCGGTAGTTCTCGGGCCAAGTGTTCCAGATGGCTCCGCCGTACTGGTTCTTGAGGGTCATGAACATGGCGTAGTCCTCAAGCCAGTATTTGCTCTCCTTGCGGAAGCGGGCGAAATCCGGGTCCGTGGGCAACCGTTCCTTGAAGTAGGAAAAAGCCTTGCGCAGCATGGACTGCTTGTTCCGCTCGGCGGCCTGGTAGTCGGCGACCGCGCCGAAAGGCAGGCGGTAGGGCTCGATGTCGGATTCGCTCAGGAAGCCCTCCTCGGCCAGCCGCTCGGGGCTGACGAGCAGGTAGTTGCCGGCGAAAGCCGAAAAGCTCGAATAGGGCGAATTGCCGATGGCTCCGGTGGTGGGGCCGATGGGCAGGATCTGCCACACGGCCTGCTTGGACTGGGCCAGGAAGTCGGCGAAACGCTCAGCCCACGGGCCAAGGTCACCCACTCCGAACTCCGAGGGCAGGCTGGTTATGTGCAGGAGAATTCCGCTTCCGCGCCGGCGCATGGCAACTCCTTGGGCTTACTAGGTAATCGGGCCTATGCTGCCCGGAATCCCTTCATGCTATCGCAATCAGGAAGGATGCGGAAGGGTGAGCCGCGCAGGTAGCGGCAAGCGAGGGATCGGCCGCCCACGGCATGGGAAGAAGGAACCGCCCCGTGACGGTTCCTTCCATCGGTTCAGCGTTCCTGGAACTCCTCGGCCCGCCGGGCGCGCTGCTCCAGATATATGAACTGCTCGTAACCCGAAGGCGTGTCCCGGAAGATGACCTGGCGCCTGGCCGGGTCCACCTGCGGAGCCCTGTCCAGCTCTTGCTTGCTCATGTTCAAGGCCAGTTCACGGCTTTCCCAGTCAAAGCGCAGCTTTTCCCAGGGCACGGCGACCAGATCCTCGCCCAAACCAAGAAAACCGCCGGTCTCGACGACCACGATGCTCAGCTTGCCTTGAGCCGGGTCCACAAGGATGGAGTCGATCTCGCCCACGTTCTTGCCGTCCCGGTCCTTGAGCGGACGGTTGCGCAGCCGCTCCAGTTCCACCAGCCCCTGGTTGAAACCAGGCTCGCCCTGCTCGTCGGCCGCCTCGTTAATCGCCCGCTCTTGTCCGGTCCCGCCCTGCTCGGCTTGGCTTCTATCAGCCTGGCCACGCTCGGCTTGGCCTTGCTCGCCCTGTCCAGCGGGCTGCTCCTCGTCGCCAGCGGCGGCCTCGCGCTCCGGTACGGCCGGCTGTATCCGTTGCGCCAGTTGACCCTCGCGCTTGGCCTGGGCCATGCGCTTGGAGTAGCGCTCGGAGAACTCCTCGCGGGTCAGCACGCCGCCGCGCGACCCCGCGTACACTGGGGCCATGCCAACCGCGAAGTCTCCATCGGTTGCGAGCACGAACTCGCGATCCAAATAGGAGTAGTGCAGGGATTCGTATGGCGCGAGCACCCGCACGCCCTCCAACTCTCCGCCACGCTCGATGATCGCGTAGGCCAAGCGGCCGGTTTCCGGGTCCACGAGCACATCGAAAATCTCGCCCACGGCCTCGCCTTGGCTGTCCAGAATGGCGCGGTTAAGTATCCGGTCGGCTTCCAGGAGCCGCTCGCTGAAATACGCGTCCACGACTGCGCGTGGGACGGCCCTGCCTTCGGCGCTTGTTTCGCGCTGCGCCGCCGTGGCGGCGGTCAGGCTGGCCAGGATTGAAAAGACGAGCAGCACGGCCACGGCCTGCACAATCCTAAGCATGGCGCCTCCTTTTACCCCGCACTTCGGGGGTGGTTATGCCATGCTACCAGACAGGGCCTAGGCGCGGATGTCGGCGCAGGCCTCGACATGCTGTCGGATCGGACCTACAGCACAGGATAAGCATACAGAAGCCAGCCTTTGCCGATCCAGATGGACACCACCAACAGGCACTGCCTAGCGATGATGTTCCTCTGAGACTACGCGCTTCTTTTCTTTTTTTATCTAATGAGGGATTCACTTCGGACCCAGGATACTTATCTCGGAGCGCGGTATCCTTCGGCTAGCAACGAATCGAAATTCATCCTCAGGATTTATCGAACCCACTGCGCCTCTTATGGAGCAACAGCTCATACGTTCTCCCTACGTGGAGAAGGCTTATGTCGGTTGCCATGCTCACTTGAGTAATGTCGGACAGGTTGCTGCACAACCTGAAATGAATGCACTTCGCATCGGTTAATAAATGTAAGCATTGTTATTTGTTGACTGATAATTTTATACGCTATAAAAAATCACAAATTTTTTTGCACATGAATAAAACATACATTACAGGCAAGTTTTATTAAACTAGAATAATGGCGCTTTTGGCCAGGATGGGAGTGAACAGTGATCAGCGGCCTGCGCCTGCCTTCCATATTATTCAGGCGAAGCAGTTTACCCTCTCCTCCGATAAGCATCAGGAAGTTGTTTCTGCTTGTATTATGCATAGCCTTTGGACTTATGTTGACCATTGGCTTCCTGGTACAACTCAGATTCAAGCAGTTTGAGCATGAGAGAGCGGAGCTCGACGCCCTGCTCGGTGCCGGTGCGAGCCTGAACAATCTGCATCAGACCACGCACGACTATCTGCTGATTCCTGGCTATGATGCCCGTGTAGAGCTGCATAAGCAGGCAACAGCCCTCAGCAAGTCGCTTACAAGAATCCAATTCAATACGATCCGTGCGCGCAGGCTCGTCGGGGAAATCTTGCGCAGAACCAACCACGTCAGCTTCATCTTTGATGAATTGAATGCACCATCGGCAGGCCCAGGATTGTCTAACCAGCCACGCCGCGACACGACCAGACTGGTATCGGATCTTTTGGCCGAATATGGGCAAATGCGCTTCATCATCCGGAAGGCTGTCGTCGCCCAGAGGCTTGGCATCGAAAAATCACGCAGCACGGTATTTTCGTCCATACTGTTCCTCGCTGCAATCGCGGCAGGACTGATGCTCGCGCTTTCACGCTTTGTCATCAAGAACGTGATCACGCGGATCGAGGCGCTCTATCAGGGCATGAAGACAATTTCCGAGGGAAATTTCGGACATAGAATCCCTATCAGGCGGCGAGATGAAATCGGCAGGCTTGCCATAAGTTTCAACGAGATGACCTCTCGCCTCCAGTCATCCTATGCGACTCTCCATGAGGAAGTCCTCCAGCGCAGGCAGGCCGAGGAAAATCTGCGCATCCTCAACACGGAACTGGAAGACCGAGTGCGCGCCAGGACGCAGGATCTCGCCGCCGCCAATCAACAACTGCGCATGGAGATCGAGGAGCGCAGGCTGGCAGAGACTCGCGTCGAGGCAGCCAACAGAGCCAAGAGCGACTTCCTGGCCAACATGAGCCATGAGATTCGCACGCCCATGAACGGCATCCTGGGCATGACCGAACTCATCCTCTTGACCACGACCGAGCCCAAGACACGCACGCATCTGGGCATGATCAAGCAGTCAGGCCATGCACTGCTCGACATCATCAATGACATACTCGACCTGTCCAAGATTGAGGCCGGCAAGACCGAGCTTGAGAATCAGATGTTCCGCCCACGGGATGTCGTGGCCTCGACCGTCGACCTGCTGGGCGTGACTGCCAGAGGCAAGGGGCTGCGCCTGGCCTTCCGGCTGGACGACAGGGTGCCCAAGCACACGATCGGGGACGAAGGGCGGCTTCGGCAGATATTGACCAACATCATAGGCAATGCAGTCAAGTTCACGGAGCAGGGTTCCGTCGAAGTGTCCGTGACCCTCGCGGAGAACGGATCATCGCCTTCGCCGGACACGGCCCACCTGCTCTTCTCGATCAGGGACACGGGGATCGGCATTCCCGGCGACAAGCTGGAGAGCATATTCGAGAGCTTTTCCCAGGTCGGCGAGTCCGCCCATGTAAAATACGGGGGGACAGGCTTGGGCCTGACCATCTCGAAGCAGCTCGTGGAAATGATGGGCGGCAGAATCTGGGTGGAGAGCGAACCGGGCGCAGGCAGCACATTCTTCTTCACGGTCCAGTTGGGCCTTGCCCATGAACAGACGGAAGCTCCCGGAACCGTTCAGACCGCACTCGCCCCGAGCGTGTCTCCGCTCAGAATCCTTCTTGCCGAGGATGACAAGATCAGCCGCATCTACGCTATCGCGATCCTGGAGCAGCGAGGGCACAGCGTCACGGCCGTCGGCACCGGCAGGAAGGCTCTCGAGGTCCTCAAGGATGAGCACTTCGACCTCGTGCTCATGGATGTGCGCATGCCCGAAATGAACGGCGAGGAGGCGACCAGGCGCATCCGCGCCGGTGAAGCCGGCGATCCGCAGGTGCCCATCGTGGCCCTGACCGCCTACGCTCTCAAAGGCGATCGGGAGAGGTTCCTGGATGTGGGCATGGATGACTACCTTTCCAAGCCCATACACATTGACGAACTGGATCATCTGCTTGAGCGCATAGCTCTCAGGCGAGATACGGCTGATCCGGCATAAGTCGCGGGACTCGCCTCGGTCGCCGTAGGCATCTTCCTCTTGGCGAAACGCTTTCCTTACCAGCTCAGAAATGGCGTTTTTCGCGCACGGCGGAGTGCATCACCCTCGTGAGGCGGCCGACCTGCTCCTGCATGAGGATGTAGGGTGGCATGACATAGATCAGATTGCTGAAGGGCCGTATCCACACGCCCTGCTCGACGAAGAAGGCTTGCAATGCAGGCACGTTGACCGGGCGCTTCATCTCCAGCACGCCGATGGCCCCGAGCACCCGCACGTCGGCCACGTCCGCGCAGTCGCGGCACGGCGCAAGCCCAGTCCGCAGCCAGCCTTCGATGTCCGCGACCTGGCCGCGCCATTGGCCTTGCTCCAGCAGCTCCAGGCTCGCGTTGGCCACGGCGCAGGCCAGCGGGTTGGCCATGAACGTGGGGCCGTGCATGAACACCCCGCCGTCGGCGGAGATGCCTTGGGCCACCTCGGCGCTGGCCAGCACGGCCGCCAGGGTCATATAGCCGCCGGTCAGGGCCTTGCCCACACACATGATGTCGGGCGATACGTCGGCCCACTCCCCGGCGAACATTTTGCCGGTCCTGCCGAAGCCGGTGGCGATCTCGTCCAGAATGAGCAGCACGCCGTGCTCGTCGCACAGGCGGCGCACGCCGCGCAGGTAGTCGGGATGATAGAACCACATGCCGCCCGCGCCCTGCACGATGGGCTCCAGGATGACGGCCGCCAGCTCGTCGGCATGGCGGGCCAGCGCATCGCGCATGGCGGCCAGGCTACCCTCGTCGAACTCTTCATCGAAACGGCAACTCGGGCGCTCGACGAAGACGTGCTTGGGAAGCATGCCGGTATACAGCGAATGCATGCCGTTCTGCGGATCGCACACGGACATGGCCCCGAAGGTGTCGCCATGGTAGCCGCCGCGCACGGTGAGCAGGCGCGTGCGCTGCTTGCGGCCGCGCGCCTGCCAATACTGCATGGCCATCTTGATGGCCGCCTCCACCGACACTGAGCCGGAATCGGCGAAGAACACGTGGCGCATGGGCTCCGGGGCCATGTCAAGGAGCTTCCGGGCCAGACTCACGGCAGGCTCGTGGGTCAGACCACCGAACATGACGTGCGGCATGTGCTCGATCTGACGGTGCGCCGCCGCGCTCAGGTGCGAATGGTTATAGCCGTGGATGGCGCACCACCAGGAGGCCATGCCGTCCAGCAACCTGCGGCCGTCGCGCAGGCGGATGTACGGCCCGCCGGTCCGATCGGCTTCATAAGCCCGCAACGGCCGCGTGGCTGAAGTGTAGGGGTGCCAGATTTGCTCCCGGTCGAAGTCCAGCAGGCTCTCGTCACGGCAGGCGTTTGCGTTTTGCGCCTCTACGAGCCATGCGGCAACGCCAGCCAGGGCCGCCTCCACCTGCTCCCAGGCCGCAACGCGCCGTCCGGCGTCCTCGGCCCTGAGCCCTCGCGTGAACGGCAGCTCGGCCAAGACTTCCGCCTGACCGTACTCCGCAATGGCCTTGGGGGTGTCGGCGAGAATCGCCCTGGCCGCCTCGTCGTCGCTGCCATCCGTGACCCGGTTCATGACCACGCCGAGCACGTCCAGGCCGCGCTGACGCAGGGCCTGCAGCGAAAGAAGCGCGTGGTTGATGGCCCCGAGCCGGTTGGCGACGACCAGGATGACCGGCAGGTCCAGGGCCTGCGCCAGGTCGAGCATGGTACGTCCGTCGCCAAGGGGCACGAGCAGGCCGCCGGCCCCTTCGACTACGGTGAACACGCCCTGCCCCTGCACGCCGCGAATGCGTGCCAGAAGCTCGTCCATATCGATGCGTCCCTGCTCAAGCCTGGTCGCCAAGTGCGGCGAACACGGGATGCGGAACTTCTGGATCGCGAAAGGCGGCACGGCCATCTCCGGCGAATCAGCACAGGCCTGCCGATAACACAGAACGTCAGGGGCGAGCGCACCTAGCTCGCAACCCGTCTGCACGGGCTTAACCGCGGTGGCTTCGACGCCGCGTCCTCGCAGGGCTCGCAGGAGCCCGGCCGCGACGACCGTCTTGCCTACGTCGGTATCCGTGGCCGTGACGAAGCAGCCGCGAAATCCAGGTCCGACACTGTTGCCGAGCCGGTTCGATGAATTCTCCATCAGAATGCCTCGATGCGCTTGGGGGGAAGTCGAGCGGATGAATTCGCTTGCAGGGAGAACGATCCCAGCCACGATCCGTCGCTTTGAATGGTGAATGATACGCGGACGATGAAAGCTTGGCAAATCGCGGGGCCCTTGCATCGAGCCGGCCGGTCCGCCGGTTCCTCCGGCGAACCGGCCGGCTCGAAACACGGGGTCCAGGGCGTCGTTACGCCCTGGTGGGTGGGGTCTGGGGAGAGCAACGCCCTCCCCAGTTCTCTTCTCTTCCTACTTCTTCAGCCGATCGCGATACCAGCCGCTGGCGCGGGTCAGGTGGTCCTGGATGCGGCCGACCAGGGCGTGCGGGTCGGTCAGGTAGCCTTCCTGCAGCAGGGCGGCCTCGTAGAGCTGCTCCGTGGCCAAGGCCAGGTAGTTGTCCTGGGGATCGGTGCGCAGCACGGCCAGCAGGTTTCGCGTGAGCGGGTGGTCGCGGTTCACTTCCATGATCTTCTGCGGGATGGAGGTGTCCTTGGCCATGGCGCGCATGATCTTCTGCATGGAGGCGGTCATGTGCTCGCCGGGCGTCACGAGACAGGCGGGCGAGTCCTTGAGCCGCTTGGACTCGCGCACCTCGGTCACGCGCTCGCCCAGAATCTCCTTCATGCGCTTGAGCAGGTCGGGGAAGGCCGCGACCTCCTCGTCGCTGATGGCCGGGGTTTCGGGCTTTTCGGCCTGCTCCACGTCCGACAAGGCCTCGATCACGGCGGGATCGGCGTGTTCGGCGGCCTTCAGGTCATGGTCCTTGTACTTGCCCAGGGCGTCCATGGCGAACTCATCCACGGGCTCATACAGGTACAGGACTTCAAGGCCCTTGCGCCGGAACAGCTCCAGGTGCGGGTTGAGCTGCAGGGCCTCGCGGCTAGGGCCAGAAGCGTAGTATATTTCCTTCTGGCCTTCGCGCATGCGGCCGGCGTACTCGGCCAGGGAAACCAGGCCGTTAGTGTCTTCGCTGGCCGAGGAGTTGAAGCGCACCAGCTCGGCGTACTTGTCGCGCTGCAGGTAGTCGCCGTAGCCGAACTTGAAGAGCTTGCCGTGCTCGCGCCAGAACTCGGCGTACTTGTCCTTGTCGTTGGCCAGACGCTCCAGCTCGGAGTAGACCTGCTTGACCAGGGTCTGGGAGATCTTGCGCAGCAGCACGTTCTCTTGCAGCGTCTCGCGCGAGATGTTCAGGGGCAGGTCCTCGGAATCGACCACGCCGCGCAGAAAGCTCAGGTACTCGGGCAGGATGTCCTTGTTGTCCTTCTGTATGAGCACACGGCGCACGTAGAGGTCCAGGCCCTTGCGCTCGAGGCCCATGCCGGGCACGTCATAGTTCTTTTGGGGCACGAACAGCAGGGCCGAGAACTGCACGGGCGCGTCCACGGACGTGTGCAGCGTGTCCAACGGGTCGTCGATGTCGTGGGTCAGGAACTTGTAGAACTCGGCGTACTGCTCGGGCTTTACCTCGAACTTGGGCTCGCGCCACAGGGCCTGCACGGTATTAGCGCGCTCGCCGGCCACCAGGATGGGGAAAGTCACGAAGTTGGAGTGGCGGCGGATGATGTCGCGCAGGGTATGCACATCGGCGTACTTGTCGACATCGTCCCTGAGATGCACGGTGATGGTCGTGCCACGCTTTACCTCGCCCTCCACCGGCTCGATGCGATAGGTGCCCAGGCCGTCGGAGGTCCAACGCCAAGCTTGCTCGCCGGGCTTGTAGGAACGCGTGACCAGCTCGACTTCCTTGGCGACCATGAACACGGAATAAAAGCCCACGCCGAAGCGGCCGATGAAGTTCTCCAGCGACTTCTTCTCCGTTCCCTGGGCGGCGGCCTTGACGAAATCGGCCGTGCCCGAGTGGGCGATGGTGCCGATGTTCGCCACGATCTCGTCGTGGGTCATGCCCAGGCCCGTATCGGCAATGGTCAGGATCTTCTTGTCCTTGTCGGCCTCGATGCTGATGGCCAGCTCAAGGTCCGGATCGGCGATCTCCGCGCCCTTGCTCTGCTCGAAGCGCAGCTTGTCCAGGGCGTCCGAGGCGTTGGATACTAGCTCGCGCAAAAATATCTCGCGATTGGTGTATAGGGAGTGCACCAGAATATCGAGAAGCTGGCGCACTTCGGCCTTGAAGCTGAAATCTCCCGCTGCAGGCTGCGTCATATAGTCCTCCTTGCTGTAACTATGCTTTTCATCGCGTGGATGGCTCAAGTATGGAGCACAATGCGCCGATAAGAATAAACACAAGAGGTCACAAGACAAGACCCATGCATGCAAGTACCGCCATGCTCCCCTTAGGTGAGCGCGAAAACCTGGAAGAGATCATCCGCGTTACGCGGAGCAAGATCGCCTGGCCTCTGCGTGAGACGCTGGGAGACGGCGGCTTCGCCGTGCGCTCCGACCCCGGCCGCCGCGAGCATGTCATCTATTGGCCTCGCTACAGCGGCGACGGTGCGCCCCACTACCTGAAATACCTGCACGAGCTCGTGCATGCGCGTCTGGCCGAGAAGGCCCACCCGCTCTTTTCAGGCCCGGTCTTCGCGCCTGGGTCGCGCATGATCCTGGTGGATGCCGCCCTGCCGGTGTTCCAGGCGGCATCGGACTGGTTCGTTGAACATGAGATGGTCCGGCTCTGTCCGGAGCGCAAAAAGCCCGAGCTGGCCGCGCAGTTCGGCGCGCTGCTGCACGGGATGCGCGACGGCGGCAGCCTGGACCCGGCCGAGGCGGCCTGCGCCGCGCTCCTGGCGGCCAAGGCCGTGGCCTTCCTGGGCCGCGAAGCCTGCCTGTCGGGGCTCCTGGCCGAGCTGATCCAGGCCTACCTGCGCACTCCCGCGCACAAGCCCTGCCTGTTCACCCTGCGCGCCTTGACCAACCGGCTGCTCGATCCCCTGTTCAAGGCCCGCGCGGACATCGCTGTTGCCCACGGCCGCGAGGCGTGGCTGCTGCGGAGCCGGACCGACTGATCAAGAGCTGACTCCACAACTTCCACTATATTTCTGATTCGGTCAGAGCCTCAAGGCGTTCTCTTTTCAGGCGAGCGGACCCGTAAATCATCTCCGCTACACCTGAAGCCCTTCGGTCGCGGTCAGCGTGTGAAAAGATATCAAGTGCGGACCCGAATCGGCCTCGGGCCCGCACTTGTGACGTTTTATGGCTGGGTGATGCTGACCAGCTCGGGCCCGCGTTCTCCATCCTCGTCCAGTTCCAGGATGAGGCCCACGCCTGGGGCATAGTATTTTTCCTCGGAGATGCCGGGCTCGAGCGGGCTGAAGTCCCTGGTGACCAGACAGTCGCCGTCACAGTTTGCCGCCGGGGCGGTCTCGGTGCCGGTCAGGCTCAAGATCTCGACGAGATCCTCGGCTTCGCCAAGGGCCACTTCCTGGCGGATGACTTCGCCCTCCTGCGGTTCAGCAGGGATGAGGATTCCGGGCTTGGCGCTGTCGCGACCGGCCTTCCAGGAGCCTTCCAGATTCACGAGCTCGGGATTTTCAGGGTCGTCACCCTCAAAGGTCTCGAAATTTTTGGCGATCTCACCGAAATACCAGACATTGCCATCCACATCCTGGGCGTACCAGTCATTGGTGCTCTCGATGATCTGGTCATCCTCCATCTCTACGTCGGTGACCACAATGCAGGTCACGCTTTCGATGAGCTTCGTCTCCTCGGTGACTGTGACTGTGATGGTCTCGGTGACCTCTTCACCCTCGTCGTCCTGGGAGGTCGCCTCATAGACCCACTGCGTGCCGGGCACCAAGGGGAAGTAAGGGTTCGGCTGGACGCCTTGGCCAATGGCGAGGGGATTGACGAAGTTCGCCGGGTCGATCTCCGGATCATAGCGATCTTGACCTAACTGGTTACAGACGTCCAAACGCGCTTGGAGCTGCTGTTGACATAACTCCAGGTCGTCTCCCCGATCCATGATAGCTTCATCCAGGCACTGATCCTGCTCCTGCTGGTCGGATAAGTTGACGCAATCGGCTACGGCGATTCGAAAGTCACTCCTGACCCCGGCCTCGCAAGATCCAAGCACCAACACGGCGGTCTGGCTGCAGTAATTCTCTCCGCTGCCGATCCTGCCGGCTTCGCTGCTGCTTTCGCCCCCGTCGTCGGGATCGCCCTGGGCCGCAAGGACGGGACTTGCGATCAGACCAACGCAAAGAATCATCGCAAAAGCATGCGAGACAATGGTAGAAAAGTTGTTCTTCATGACTTTCCTCCTTTGCCTCCATGCTTTTGCCAAGCCGAGTCCATGGCAATTAGTTAGCTTAGTAAAATAATCACTCCAGTATCATGAGCGTTTCTCCCCGAGACCTCGCCGGGCCTCACTCACCCCGAACAGGCCCTGGCCTGAAGGCTCCCTTGCCTCCTCGATTAGGAACCGCAAGCGATCACACCCGGGCCGCGCAGCGGCGCGCGCCGTTCGCTGAACTCGTCCGCCACGAAGCGCGCCAGGCACTCCACCTCGGGTGATGCGCCGCCGTTGCTCCTGTGCAAAGTCAGCGTGGCGGCGGGAAGGTCGGGAAAGCCGTCCTCGGGACCCAGGATGCGCAGGCCTTTCGGCACGGTGCTCACGCCGGCCACGGCGATGGCCAGACCCGCCGAGACCGCGGAAAAGATGCCCGAAAGGCTCTGGCTTGAGTAGGCGATACGGTAGCGCCGGCCGATCTTTTCCAGGGCCTCCAGGGCCCAGCGGCGGTAGGCGCAGCCGAAGTTGTAGGCGGCAAAGGGCAGGACGTCCTGCTCGTGGGTTGCGTGATTGTCCGACGTGACCCAGGCCAGCGGCTCCCTGCGGATGGCCTCGCCGGCATCGACGGGCGCGCAGGTGCACACGGCCAGATCCAGTCCGCCCGCGTCGAGGGTCTCCAGCAGGCGTCTCGTGCTCGGCTCGCAATGCACCTCGACCTGCACGAAAGGATAGACCTCGGCGAAGCGCGCGAGGATCGAAGGCAGGAAGGTCGCGGCGTAGTCATCATGCGAGCCGATGCGCACCAGTCCGCTCAACTCTGGCCTGATCAGGGCGGCCAGGGCTTCGTCGTGAGCCCTGAGCACGCGCCTGGCGTGCCGCAAAAGGACCTCTCCCTCATGGGTCAGACCCACCGTACGGCCGTTGCGCTTGAACAGGGCCTGACCGAGGTCCGACTCCAGCCTTTTGACATGCTGGCTCACCGCCGATTGGGTGAGGTTCACGGCAAGGCCGGCACGGGTGAAGCTACCGGAATCGGCCACAGCCACGAACGAACGCAGCAGGTCAATGGGCAGGTGCATGTCGCCTCCAATTACAACAATCGCTAATACCAAATATGACGACTATTCGTTGGTCTTATAGATAACACATGGTCCAGAGTGCCCTCAAGGAAAAGGAGGCTGCTCATGGACACGCCAAGCGATCCGCAGGCCCAGAGACAATGGCAAATTGGAAATGGTCTACTGGATTTGTCCGCGCGCATGGTTCGGGCCTTGGTGAAGTGGCGCAGGCGGCGGAGATTGCTGCAGGAGCTGATGGCGCTAGACGACCATCTGCTCAAGGACATCGGCTTCAGGCGGGAAGAGGTGCGCAGGGCCTTGCACGAAGGCGGCATGCCTGAGCGGATTGACTGGAATTCCGAAAGGCCATGCAAGGCGAATCACGGGAGCGGAGCGCCTCGTCCGTTTTGCGGAACCCTGGCTACCGGGCGGCCCTGCTCCATGTGATATCGCAGGGCCGCCCGGCCTTTTTCATCGCTCAGACTTCCTTCTTGATCTTGGCCTTCTTCATGCTCAGCCCCATGCCCTCGAACAGCTCGAAAATGGCGAAGCCGTACCACAGAGTATAAATCACGTAGAAGGTCAACAGCATAATGACCAGCAGGGCGCGGTCGCCCACGTCCTCGGCCTGGATGCCGTAGAAGTTGAAGCCCGGCTCCACGGCCTTCTTTTCCACAGTGTTCACGATCTTGGCCGGGTTGAACAAGGTCTGCTGCTGGAGCTCCTTGACCAGCGGGTCCAGGAAAGACCACCAGGCCTTGAGCACGTCGCGTCCCTGGAGGCCGGGGTATTTGGCCTCCACCCGTTGCGCGTTGTTCTCGAACAGGGCCTCGGAGTCGCGAACCGCGCTCGTGAGCAGTGCGCCCAGGTTGCCGCGCGCGACGACCATTCCGTCCGGCGTGACCTGCGCCTCGGCTCCATTGGCCCGCAGCACCGTAACGATGGCCTCGGCGGTATCCGGCTTGCCGGGCTTGATCTCGGCATGGAATGGCGTGCCCACGAGCGGTTTCACTTGGCGCTGCACCTCGGGAATGAAATAGGACGAGCCCTTGGACAAGCGGTTGAACAGGTTATCCGCGTACTCAAGGAAGTTCATGGTGTGGTCGCCGCGCGTGCCCCATATCTCCATGGGGATGAAGATTAGCACCAGCACGACCAGGAAGGAGCCCATGAGCAGGAGGCCCTTGTTGAAGGACTTTCTGTTACGTACGAGCATCTTACGCCTCCTGTCTGAACGTTTTCAGGTTGGCGAAGAACTTGGAGAAAATCCAGAGACCGAAGAGGCCCACCGCGAACCAGAACAGGACGTTGCCCACGTACTCCAGGCCCACCACGAAGCCCATGGGCAGTTGGATGACGTCCAGGTCAACGAGCTTGCGCGGCAGGGTCGCGGCGCGGTTGATGAAGCCGGCCAGGATGGCCACGGCGTAGAAGCCGCGGATGTAGATGCCCTTGACGACCTTGGTGGTCAGCGCGCCCACCTGGATGCCCAGGAGCGAGCCGAGCAGCATGCCCATGGCCAGGGTGTAGAACACGTAGCCGTAGATGGCGTACTGGGCGATGGCCGCCAAGCCGGCGGTGAAGATGATCTGCAGGATGTCCGTGCCCACGGTGGTCATGGACGACACGCCAAACACATACACGAACATGGGGAAGGTCACGAAGCCGCCGCCCACGCCCATGATGGCCGCCAGCATGCCCACCACCAGACCGCCCGCAGCCACGATCCAACCCGAGATGCTCTTGCCGCCAGGCACCAGATCCTCGTCGAAGGTGATCATGGGCGGGACTTTCATGCTCTGGAGTCTGGCTGGCAGCCCGACCTTGCCGGAGGTCATCTCGGCCCCGTGAGGACTGTCGCCCACATCGGACCCCACCTGACGCGGTGTGCGCGACAGACGGATGAAGTCGAGCAGGGCGTAAAAACCCAAAAAGCCCAGGAGAATCGAGTAAACGCCGCTGATGAAGGCCTCGGACAGTAGCGGGTTGAGATCGTACAGCCCCTTGTTGATGGCGCCGCCGATAAAGGTCCCTATGGACGCGCCGGCCAGAAAGGCCAGCGCCAGCTTGACCGACACGTTGCCCAACTTCTTGTGCACCGTGGTGCCCATGATGGCCTTGGCGAAGATGTGGAAAAGGTCCGTGCCCACGGCCAGAATGCCCTTGATGCCCGCAGCCATGAGCGCCGGGGTGATGATGAATCCTCCGCCCGCGCCGATGCAGCCGGTGATGAGCCCAGCTATCAGGCCGATGAAGATCGAAGCCACGAAAACCTGCGTGGAATAGAAGGAGGGCGCGTAGGCCGTCTTGCCGCCCAGGAACTCCGCCGCTTCCACGCCCGAGACGAGCAGGATGGGCAGCATGAGCAGAAACAGCAGGAAAAGCCGCTTCTTGCTGCGCAGGATGGTGTCCGAGACCTCCATCTCCCAGCGTGCGTGCGCTCGGGCCGAGGCCATGAGGAACAGATAGACCTGCCTGAAGAAATGCATGTCCGCCTCCTTGGTCTGGTCCGCTTTGGGCCTGGAGCGGCCCATAGGGCAGGCTACATCATGCGGAGGTCGGCTCAAAGACTTAGACAAAGGAAAAATCTAATGCTCAATCATGCACCGGGAACCCATGCCCGCCCATGGCGGTCGGCAGCCTTTCGTCGGCCTTGCCCATAAGCGCGCCGGCCACTAAGATGCCGTCTCTTCAGGCTGACGACAAAGACCAAGGAGCACATCATGTCCACGAGCACGGTCTGGTTCTGGAACCTGCGGGCCTCGCGCAAGGCCCCCTTCGAGCAGCGCATGCACCGGCTGCTCAAGGCCGCCGGCGCGGCCGAGCACGTGCGTCCCGGCGACCTGTTGGCGCTCAAGATGCACTTCGGCGAGGCCGGAGTGACCGCATTCATCACGCCCATACACGTGCGGCCCATCGTGGACTTCTTCCGCAAGGCCGGGGCCAAGCCTTTCCTGACCGACACTAACACGCTCTACGCCGGCCAGCGGGGCGAGGCAGTCTCGCACAAGCTGCAGGCGGCGCAGCACGGCTTCGATCCCAACATCCTGGGCGCTCCGGTCATCATCGCCGACGGCCTGCGCAGCACCAACGAGGCCGCCGTTAAGTTCAAGGGCAAGCACATCTCCACAGCCTACCTGGCCGGCGATATCGTGAACGCGGACCTGCTCGTCACGCTCAGCCACTTCAAAGGCCACGAACTGGCCGGATTCGGCGGCGCGCTCAAGAACGTGGCCATGGGTTGCGCCACGCGACGGGGCAAGATGCAGCAGCACGGCTGCCTGGCTCCCCAGGTGCACCCGGACAACTGCAAGGGCTGCGGCATCTGCGTGGAAGTCTGCGCACCCGGCGCGCTGCGCATGGACGAGGACAAGCGCATTAGCGTGGACAAGGACCTCTGCGCCGGCTGCGGAGCCTGCTTCCACGCCTGCGCGCACCACGGCGTGGAGATCGACTGGAATACGGATATCAACGAGTTCCTGGGGCGCATGATGGAGTACGCCGCCGCGACCCTGCTCACGCGCGCCAAGCCCACGCTGCACGTGAGCTTCGTCATGGGCGTGACCCCGAACTGCGACTGCGTGGGCTATTCTGACGCACCCGTGTGCCCGGACATCGGCGTGCTGGCCTCCTGGGACCCCGTGGCCCTAGACCAAGCCTGTCTGGACCTGGTCACGGCCGCGCCGCCGCTCTACCCGAGCAGCCTGCCCGCGGGCCTGCGGCCCGGCCAGGACAAGCTGCACGCCCTGACGCCCTCCCTGCCCCTGGACATGGGCTTGGCTTACGCCGAGTCCCTTGGCCTGGGCACCCGCGCTTATGAGCTGAAAGCGATCTAAGAACTGGGGAGGGCGTTGCCCTCCCCAGACCCCACCCACCAGGGAGCCAGGCCCCCTGGAGGCTTTTTATTCAAGAAACATATTCCGCTTCGCGGGAGAAATGCCCGTCGTCACCGCATGCAACTAGCGACTTTTTCATTAACCGTGAGTTGTAGGTAGTCTGAGGCTAAACACTTACGCGAATGATGGTCCGTGGCTGAATGGCTGGCTCTGCAGCCATTCAGCCACACATCGCGGGTCCAGGGGGGCGTCACCCCTGGCGGGGATTCCAAAGGGGCAGCGCCCCTTTGGCCGCCGGAGGCATTATCTTGTCCTATCTTATTACAGCTCTCTTTCGGTCTTGATCCACTTGGGCGCATAGGTCGGCTGCCAGTCGTGGAATAGGTCCAGGAGTTGAACCGGCGTGGCGGCGGACATGAGGATGCCCCGGTGTTGCGGGCGGATGAAGCCCTGCTGCACCGAGTGGTCCAGGAAGGCATGCAGCAGCTCGAAATAGCTGCCCACGTCCAGCACGCCGCAGGGCTTGCGATGGTAGCCGAGCTGGGCCCAGGTCAGCACCTCGAACAGCTCCTCCAGGGTACCCAGCCCGCCGGGCAAGGCGATGAAGCCGTCGGACAACTCGGCCATGAGCGCCTTGCGCTCGTGCATGGACTTGACCACGTGCAGCTCGGTCAGTCCGGTATGAGCCACCTCGCGATCCACCAGGGCCTGGGGCATGACGCCCACGACCTCGCCTCCGGCGGCAAGGCAGGCGTCGGCCACGGTGCCCATGAGTCCCACGCTGGCCCCGCCGTAGACCAGCCCCAACCCTCGCCTGGCAAGCTCGCCGCCCAGATCCATGGCGGCCTGCTCATGCCTTTTATCCATACCCAGGGCCGAGCCCAGGAACACGCACATTCGGCGCATGGCTCCTCCTTGTCTGATGTAATCTCAGGTCGGACACCTAGCCCCGCAGGTCGCGGCCTGTCAAACCACAACCCGCGCTGGCACGGGCACTGCGTAAGAGTCCGCCCGCTGGGACGAAAAAGGCCCCGGCTGTCATGCCGAGGCCTGAAGTGTGCCAGTTTCATAATGTGCAGGATTAATGCGGAACGATGACGTTACCGTCAGGCGAAATCAGGTGCCTGCGGCAAGTGCATCTATCGGAACGGGTCAGCGTAGAATGAAGCGAAGCACATCATCGGCCAGGGAATCCAGGCGCTCCTGGGGCACGACATGCATGCGTCCGCCCGACAGGAGGCTGGCCACGCCGTGCATGGCCGACCACATGCCGACCGTAGCCGCCAGAGGATCGCCGGCCGTGAGCAGGCCGCGCTCCATGCATTCCTGCGTGGCGTCCTGCAGGAGACTGTAGGTGAGATAGGCAGGCTTGCGAGCACTGTCTTCCGTGGGATTGGGATAATGCACTTCCGGGTCGGAAAAGATGAGCCGGTAATACTCTGGCTCTTCAGCGGCAAAGGCCAGATAGACCCGACATAACTCCAGAAGGCGCTCCTTGGGATCAGGCGTGGACGCCACGGGAAGCATGCGCTGGTACAGCAGGCCGAAGCCCTTGTCGCTGAGGGCCAGCAGTATATCTTTTTTGCCTTTAAAATATAAGTAAAGTGCGGCAGGGCTATAGTCGATGCGCTCGGCTATCTTGCGCATGGAGACTATGCTTGATCCGCCTTTCTCGAATAAGTGCACTGCGGCATCGATGATGCGCTCGCGCATCTGCTCCGCGTCGCGTCGTTGATATTCCATCTGACTCATGCGCGGACTGATATCAGACAGAAGTGCGGCTGCAAAGCGGAATTTTGCAGTTAGAAAGATTTTTGCATATTCATTTTGCGTAGCATGAATCATCTACAACAGATTTACCCGCGCAAAACATCCAGAATCTCTATAGCCGCGGCTTGCCTGGCAGGATAAGAACCGGCGGCGAGGCCCAGCAGCCCGGAGCCTGCCAGCGAGCCCAGGACCAGGGCCGGATCATAGATATAAGGAAAGTCCCCCAATCGGTAGACCACCGTGACCAGGGCCAGCGCGGCTACTACTCCGGCTGCCCCGCCCAGGGCTGACATGAGCCCGGCCTCGAACAGAAACTGGCGGATGATGTCGCGCCTGCGTGCGCCCAAGGCGCGGCGGATGCCGATCTCCACGCGCCGCTGACGCACCAGCAGGACCATGATGGACAGGATGCCGAGCCCGCCCACGGCGAAGGAAACGCTGGAGCTGATGAGGCCCAAGGTCTGCACCAAATCCAGGGCCTGCTGCTGCAGGCGCATGGTTTCGCGGGCCGTGAGCAATGAAAAATCGTCGGCTTGTCCCGGCCCCAGGCTGTGGCGCTGACGCAGAATGGTTGCCGCCGATTGCGTGGCCAGCTCCACGTCCGCGCCTTGGGCGAGTTGCAGATAGACGCCCGATATCCAATCCTGGTTGGCGGCCCGGCGCAGGTAAGTGGACAGGGGCATGAAGACCTGCTCGTCCTGGTCGGTGCCGCCCAGGTCGCGGCCCTTGGGCTCCATGACCCCGATGACCCGCAAGCCGGCCCTGAAATATAGAACCTGCCTGCCCACGGCGGCCTGCGCCGATCCGAAAAGTCGTTCGGCAATGGCGCGGCCCAGGACCACGACCATGGCCCGTTCCTCCACCTCGCGTTCGGTGAAGAAGCGCCCGATATCCGGTGAAATGCTGCGCACGCCGGTATAGGCCGGCAGCGTGGCCACAAGCTGGGCCGGAACCTTGCGGTTGCCGCTGCGCAAGGAGATGGTCTGCTCCACGAACGGCGCGCCGGCGAGCACCGAGGGCACGCCGGCCATGAGTGCGCGGGCGTCGGCTAAAGTGAAGTTCCGCGCGCCGGGGCTCACACCGATTTCGCCGCCGCGACGGAAGCGTACCTGCCCGGATCGCGCGATGAACAGACCCGGACCAAGTTTCTCCACCTCCAGCTCGGCCTTGCGCACCATGGACTGCGAGACGTGCTGCACACCCATGAGAGCCAGGGTGCCGAGAAAGACCCCCAGCATGGCCAGCACGGCCCGGAGTTTGTGTGCGCGCAGCGAAGCCAGGGCGATCTTGAGGCTGAAAAACATGCGCCAATCATACCCGCGAGCCTCGGTTTTGTCTCGCCATCCTTGCATAGTCCGGGTTTGCGGGTATGCTGGAGAGTCAAAAACCAGCAGACAAGGAGGAGCTCATGCGCATCACAAGGAATAGACGGCGGCACAATGCATTCCTGGCCGTAACCATGGCGCTGCTCGGCATGGCTGCCCTTTTGGCCGCGGGATGCGCGGCCATGCGTTCGGACTCCGGCCCCAAGGAAGTCTACCGGGCTGAGATCAAGCCGCTCAACCAGGATCAATCCCGCTCAAATGTCGGTGGCACGGCTCTGTTCGAGGTCTACGAGAGCGAGCTTGTGGTCACGGTGAGCCTCACAGGTGCGCCGCCGAACATGACGCACATGCAGCACCTGCACGGCTTTACGCAAGACGAAGACGCCGAGTGCCCGGACCAAAGCGCCGACAGGAACAATGACGGAGCCATCGACCTTCTGGAAATCGAGGCGACCATGGGCAGGACGCTCATCCCCCTGCATGACCAGCCGGCCCACCTGGCCATCCAGGGCGTTTACCCTCGGGCGGATGCCAATGGCAGCCTGAGCTATTCGCAACGGATACCGCTCGGGCAGCTCAAGAACGCTTTGAAGGCCAAGCACGGCCTGACCGAATTCGACCTTGAAGACATGGCCATCACGATACACGGTGTGGACGCGGCTACGCCTCTGCCGCCGAGCGTCAAGTCCCTGCCCGGCGTGCGGCCCCAGGACTCGCTGCCCATCGCTTGCGGCGAGCTGGAGGAAGTGGATTAAGACCTTCCGCTAACCGGCCGCGCCTGTCCACACGAGCAGGCGCGGCCGGCTGCAGGCCAGAAGAGCTGCCGCATGCCGCCGCTTTCGCTTCCAAGCCCGACGGGCCCAGCGCATGCACGCTGGCGCGACTCGAGGCCGCGTCCGACAAATCGTTGCCCGAGCCGTCAAAAGCTGGGCCTGTCTTGCCATGCCCGGGCTATGCATGTAGTTAGGCTGCTGACAGTGAACTCGCGTAAACAACGGAGAAGACGATGAACATTCGCAAATACTTGGCCCTCATGCTGCTTCCCGCCCTGGCGCTGCTTGCGGCTTGCAACGACTCCGGCGGCACTGCCGACGCCGGTGGTTCGGTGGCCCTTATCGATCAGAACCGCCTTTACATGGAGTCCCAGACCGGCAAGAAGGGCATGGAAATGCTCCAGGGCATGAGCGGAGATATGCAGTCCCAGCTCCAGTCCATGCAGGAGGAGATGGCCAAGGAAGGCACCGAGCAGGAGAAGCAGGAGCGCAGCAGGCGTTTCCAGCAGACCCTTTCCGCCGCTCAGGCCAAGATGGGCGCCGAGCAGACCCGCATTGTGGGCATCCTGCAGGAAAACGTCACGGCCGTGCTGGACGAGTTCCGCAAGGAACGCGGCATCGCCGTCGTCCTGCCCGTGGAGAACGCCCTGTCCTATGACAAGTCCCTGGACATCACCGATGATGTCATCGCCGCCCTGGACAAGCGCAGCATCGACCTGAGCAAGCCTGCGGAGCAGGGCGCGACTCCGGCCGGGGAACCCGAGGAGCAGCCCGCGCCGCCCGCCGAACAGAAGGCTCCGGCCGAGCAGCCGGCCCAGCCCGCTCAGCCTGCCAAGCCGGCCCAGTAGCAGCGCGCCGCCATATCGAATCCATCAAGGCTCCTGGTTTCCGGGGGCCTTTTTTCATCTTCCGGCTTCCGCCATCATCCGCCGAGAGCGGCCCTTTTCCGCCTTATCTCAAAACACATGCCTGCCGAAATGTACGTCGATGCTCTCCCGGCTGCTTCACATAGCTGTTGTCCGCCCGCCTCTCTCCGGCCGACCCACTTGCGCCTAACACGGGTACTCCGAACGCGATTATTTCCATTCCCTTCAGTCACGGGTTGCCCGCAAGCGGAAAAGCATGGCAGATTGAAGGATACGGGCGAACGCACCCAATGCCGGGGAGGTATCATGCAGCCCATCGGACCACTCATGCACGAGCACAGGCTCATCGAGCGCATGATCACGCTCATGGGCCAAGAGCTTGAACGACTGAAGCGCGGAGAGGAGCCGGATCTGAGCTTCATCGACCACTCGACGGATTTTTTCCTCTACTTCGCCGATGCTTGTCACCACGGCAAGGAGGATCAGCTCCTTTTTCCCGCGGTGCTGGCCAAGCAAGACCTGGAGGAGCGCTATCGCAAGCTGACCGTCAGGCTACAAAGAGAGCACATCTACGCCCGCAGCCTCACGCAGAGGCTCGAAGAGTCGGCGCACAAGCGCCGCACCGGCGGCGGGGCGGAGAGCGTGCAGGCCATCATGGACGCCCTGCACAGGATCGTGCAGTTCTACCCGCGTCATATCATGACCGAGGACAAGGAATATTTCCATCAGGTCATGGAATGCTTCGGCAAGGACGAGCAACAGACCCTGCTGCGCAAGTTCGACGAGGTCGAGAAGCGCGTCCTGCATGAGCGCTACCAGGATATGGTGCGGGAGTACGAGGGGGGACAACAGGGCCGTAAGCCCTAAAGCAAGGAGGCTGACGCCATGAACCGTCTTGCATTCTCTCATGTATTGCCGGCCTGCCTGGCACTGGCGGTCCTGATTGTCCTGGCGGCCGTGCCGGCTCAGTCCGCCCAAAAGGACCCAGGCACGCAAAAGCAGGCCGTCGATCAAGGCTCGAACTGCGTGCAGTGCCACAAACGGGAAACGCCCAACGTCGTCACCGACTGGAGCCTCAGCAAGCACGCTGCCAACGGCGTCAGTTGCGAGGAGTGCCACGGCGGCGAGCACACCACGGCCAAGGACACGCAGGAAGCCGTCTTCGCCACGCCCGAAGTTTGCCAGAACTGCCACGAGGAACAGGTCGCCCAGTACCAGCGCGGCAAGCACGCCCTGGCCTGGGTCTCGGTGAACGCCATGCCCACCACGCACTACCAGCCCATGGCGTTGCTGCAAGGCTTGGAGGGCTGCACCGGCTGCCACGTTATAGGCATCAAGGACGAGGAGACGGCCCGCTCGCTGCAGAAACAAGGCGTGCGCTATGGCCTGTCGTCCTGTGATTCCTGCCACACCCGGCACACCTTCTCCACCCTGGAGGCCAGCCAGCCCCAGGCTTGCCGAACCTGTCACATGGGCTTCGACCATCCGCAGTGGGAGATGTGGGAGTCCTCCAAGCACGGCGTGCGTTACCTGCTCAAGCAGGACGGCGTGCTTCCGCCCGAGGCGTCCGCGCCCAAATGCCAGACTTGCCACATGCCCCAGGGCGACCATGGGGTCATGACGGCCTGGGGCTTTTTGGCCGTGCGCCTGCCCATGCCCGAGAACAAGCAGTGGGCCGAGGACAGAACCACCCTTCTCAAGGGCTTCGGCGTGCTTGATCCGCAGGGCAAACCCACGGCCAGGCTGGAGGCAGTCAAGGCGGCCAAGCTGGCCCGGCTGACACAGGAAGAATGGCAACAGCAGCGCGACAGGATGCTTGCCGTCTGCGCCCAATGCCACTCCGAAGGCTTCGCGCGCAATGAACTGAACAAGAGCGACGAGATGATCCGCGAGTCCGACGCCCTGCTGGCCGACTCCATCCGCGTGGTGGCCAAGCTCTACCAGGATGGCGTGCTGCGCAAGCCCAAGAACTACGCCTACGCCTACCCCGACCTGCTGACCTTCCAGGACGCGCCCACCATGATCGAGACGCGTCTGTGGCGGATGTTCCTGGAGCACCGCATGCGCACTTTCCAGGGCTCGTTCCACCAGAACCCGGACTACACCTTCTGGTACGGCTGGAGCGAGATGATCCAGGACCAGAACGCCATCCGCGAAATGGCCCAGGGGATGCGCCACGATAGCGGCAAGACGCCCGGAGGAAAGGGCCAGGCCCAATAGTCTGGGCAAGAATGAAGAGAATTGAGGAGGGCGCTGCCCTCCTCAAACTCCTCCCGCCAGGGGTGACGCCCCCCTGGACCCGCGATGTGTAGGAATGCCGGCAAAACCCGGCATTCCTACACAATAGAGCATTTTGCTTTTGAAAATGCTCTGTAAGCCATGCGTCGGCATGGCTTGCCGCCGCGTAGGCGTAGGCGCAATTCACTTGCGCCGTCAACGCCGGAG
>NZ_AULZ01000033.1 GCF_000422545.1 Desulfocurvibacter africanus subsp. africanus DSM 2603 | reverse complement strand
TTAATAACTTGCAGGTTATCTAGAGAGACATTGCCCCGCTGCCGAGGGAAGCTATCCGCGATGCGTTGATACTGCTCTCTGGTTATTTGCATACCAACAAGCTAGCCAGAGATTAGACAATGACAAGTAGAGTTAACAGGCCCTAGTCTTCACTCAGGGGCGAGTGAAGGCAAGGGCTCGCCGGCTGCGGCTTGGCGAGCCCTTGCTTTTTTATTCGAGAGCAATTTTTCTGTATGTCGGCGAACCTGCGATGCTCCATCGCGTCTGAGGCAGACGGGGCAGGGTGGCCACAACGCCGAGAGGAAGCCCAATCCGAAGGGAGTCAGCCATGATCGATGCATACTTGAGTGCGGTCCGCCAGGAAAGTCAGACGGTTAATCGCCTGTTTGGCTACATGGGCATCCGCGTTGTCGAGATCACTCCCGCGCATGCCGTGCTCGCCCTGCCGTTTCGGGAAGAGTTTCTGCAAGGCGCGGGCAGCCTGGCTGGCGGCATCCAGGCCGCGCTCATGGATGAGGCCATGGCCCACGCAGTGCTTGCCGGCCTTGAGCCGGATTGCCAGACCGTAACCATGGACCTGCACATGCGCTACCTGCGGCCCGCAGGCCGCAGCTCCTTGCGCGCCGAGGCGCGCATCGTTCGGCGCGGGGGCAGGGTCGTGGTGGTCGAGGGCGAGATACAGAACGACGCGGGCGAGGCCGTGAGCCTTGCCACGGCCTCGTTCCTCATTATCCGTCCCGAATCGCGACAGCCGAAGGAGTAGCGCCGGAGTATCCGGCACGAGACAGCATCTTCTCTAAAGCATTTTGCATTTCAGACGCTCCCTTCGGCGTTGACGGCGGAATTACATTCCGCCTACGCCTGCGGGGCGGCAAGCCATGCCGACGCATGGCTTGCAGAGCATTTTCAAAAGCAAAATGCTCTAAGCTATTCCTTTTTTGTAAATACCTTACCTGCTTCCGCCGGCCCCTTCGTGATCCATTTGCGTAAATGCTCCTCGCAGCCGCATGCCGGGCACGTCATGGCTTTGTCCAGGGCGTTTTCCTCGCCACGCGCGGCGAACCAGGCACGGGCCTTTTCCATCCAATGTGGGTCCTTCCAAAGCGGATCACGGTCCGGCCCGCTGTCATGCTCCCGCCAGAATTCCAGCCATAGGGCAGGCATCTCGTGGCTGCCTTGGTTGCATCTGGGGCAGGTGAACAGTGTGATTTTTTCGAGTGATTGCTTATCGATCATCGCACTGCCTCCGGTTTCAGCCAGAGAGGTTGTTTACTGGCCCAGGGCTGACACATAGGCGGCCACGGCCGGAATCTCCTCCTCGGACAGGCTGCCCGCCTGCTCCCGCATGACACCCTTGAATGCGCCGCCGTAGGTTCCGGCCCGGTAGCCCCTCAAAGCCTGTTCTATCTCCTCGGCCGACATGTTCGCGATGACTTGGCTCACCCCATAGGCCCGGCTTTGCGCCTGGTCGCCATGGCAGCGGGAGCAGATCTGCGTGAAAATGCCCTCAGGCGTGCGCTGCTCCGCCGGAATGTCCTGGGCGGTCTTGCCTGCGCAAGCGATCAGCGCGAAGGCGGCGGTGAAAGCGAGACACAAGATTAACTTCATCGCGTCCTCCTGTCGTTGGGCCGGTCCTGGCTCTTACGGTAGAAGCGCTCGGAGTCGTCATGCGGTTCCTTGCGCGCGTCCGCGTGCGTGTACATCATGTAACCGGCTCGATGATATTCCAAAACTACATTCTTTTTTAGCGCGCCGTCCAGCCAAAGATGATTTGGTGTGTACTCCACCGAGTTGCAGGGCGTGGCAGGTCATATATGCAGCCAGACCGCAGCACACGCATGGATGGGCTGATGCTCATCGCTTCCTGCGGTCGAGCTTGCCGTGTGTACGTCCCGGGTGGAGCTCATACCGGCTGCTAAACATGCTCAAGGAAACATGTCCTTCAGAAAGCGGCAGAGCACGAGGGGTCAGAGATGGGAATTGAGCTTCTGTAGGATCACTAAAAGCGCATCCGCTTCACTGGGAGCAAGCGAACTGACCAATTCATGGGTAAGTTGGGTATGTAAGGCGTGGTGCTCCTGAAAATGCCTGTCCCCCTCGGGAGTCAGCTCGACCCGGATGGATCGCCTGTCGGTCTCGTGAGGCTTTCGCGTCACCAGACCCTGTCTTTCCACTCGATCGACGAGCACGGTCAGTGCGCCAGTGGTTATGCCCATCTTCTGGGCGAGTTCCTTCATGCGCAAGTTTCCAAAGGAGCCAAGAATCTCCAAGGTATGCATCTGAGGAAGGGTAAGACCCGTCTCCTTGACCACACCCTGCTCCCAGGACGAGAATTTTTCATAGAATTCGATCAGGGCTTGGGTGAGAACGTCGGTCTGTTCCATGTCTTCCTCTCAGGCTGTATCGCCAGGACATTCTGATCGCTCGCAACTACCATGAGAATATGCGTATGAAAACCGCGGATCCAGGCTCCCGGCTCATGGCAGGAGCGGGCATGGGAGAGGAACGTGCCGCATTGGCGACGTTCCCTCCCGGCCTTTCGGTTAACGACAAGTTTTAGAGCAGATTGCTTTTAAGACGCCCGCTCCGGCGTTGACGGCGCAAGTGAATTGCGCCTGCGCCGAAGCTAGCGGCAAGCCATGCCGACGCATGGCTCGCAGAGCATTTTCAAAAGCAAAATGCTCTAAACAGCTTTTGGAGCCAGCCGGCCCTCTGAAAGGAAAGCCAGGCTCGCGGAAGACAGGACGACGATAATGGAGCCGACGTTGTGGAAAAGCGAGGCCATGATCGGGCTCAAGAGACCATAGCCGCTCCCGAAGATGGCCACGGCATTGAAGAGGAGCCCCAAGCCGATATTGATCTTGATCATGGCCACCGTCCGTCGGCTCAACTTAATGAGGAAAGGCAGCTTGGAGATGTCGTCATGGGTCAGTGCAATATCGGCGGTCTCCAAAGCCACATCGGTTCCGGCAGCCCCCATGGCTATGCCGACATTGGCCCTTGCCAGGGCCGGAGCGTCGTTCACACCATCGCCGACGAATATGATCCTGCGGCCCTCCTGCGTCTGGAGCCGCTCAATCACCTCAAGCTTGTCCTGCGGCTTGAGGCCCGCCCAGTGCTTATCCACCCCCAGGGACTCAGCCACCTTGCGCACCGAGCGTTCATGATCCCCCGAGAGAATGCCGGTCGATTTCATGCCGAGCTGCTTCAGGGCTTGGATTGTAGCTTGGGCGGTCGGCCTGGGCTTATCCGAAACGGAGAGCAGGCCGATCGGCTCCTTATTGCGGTAAACGACGATGGGCGTGGCTCCACGCGCCTCCATGGCCTCCAGGTGGGCTTTGAAAGGGGAGGGCAGGGCGGCGTTTCCACCTCCGAGGTGGGCGCTGCCGACTTCGATGCAGTCGCCATCGACCATGGCCCTGACGCCAAGGCCGATTTCGCTCAGAATTGATTCGGCCCGCCGCACGGTTATTCTGGCGTAGTGAGCGGCCTTGACTACTGCCCGGGCCAGGGGATGAGCGCAATTCTGCTCGGCGCAGGCGGCCCAGGCAATGACTTCGTGCGTTTCCAGGCCGCTTCCGGCGACCACGTCATCGACCTTGGGCTCACCAAGGGTGAGTGTGCCGGTCTTGTCGAAAAGCACGACGTCGGCGCGGGCGGCCTCCTCCAGGAACTGGCCCCCCTTGATCAGGATGCCGGCTTTGGCCGCGCGGCCGATGGCCGCCACTGTGGCGGTGGGAGCAGCCATGATCAGGGCGCATGGGCATCCGGCAATGAGCACGGCAACCGCCCGGCTGACGTCTCCCGACAAAGCCCAGGCCAGCCCGGCAAGGGCCAGGACGGTCGGCGTGAACCAGGCGGCATAACGGTCGACGAGCCGCGCGGCGCTAGGCTTATGATTTTCCGCCTCGGTGACCAGCTTGATGACCTTACCGAGTGTCGTGTCCTCCCCGACCTTGACCGCTTTGATTTCTATGACACCGTTGTAGTTGAGGGTCCCGGCCAGAACCTGATCCCCAACGCCCCTTTCGCGCGGAAGGGCTTCGCCGGTGATGGAGGATTCGTCCACGGCCGTCCTGCCGGCGATGATCTCTCCGTCCACGGGCATGCGCTCTCCAGGCTTGACCAGCAGGACGTCACCGGTGGTGATCTCTGCTACCGGCACCACTCGCTCGATGCCTTCGGCAAGAAGAGTCGCCTGCTCGGGAGCGATGCGCACCAGGGCCTGAATGGATTTCCGGGCCGATGCGCTTACGGCTTCTTCCACCAGAGAACCCAGGGTCATGATGAAGCTGACCACGGCGGCGGTCAGGAACTCGCCCTGGAGACACGAGGCGATGATAGCCAGGCTGACCAGTTCGTCCACGTTGACCTGGCGTTCCCAGATCCCCTGTATCGCCTCGCGGACGATGGGCAGGCCATTGATGGCCACGGCGGCCAGAGCCATAACCAGGGATATCCAGGCCGGAGCAAGTCCTGCCCAATCCCAGAAGATGCCTAGGAGGGCCAAGGCGCCACCCAGGGCGCAAATGTAGAATTCCCGCAGGTTGAAGAGATCCTTGTACACCCCGGGAACCGCGAAACGTCCGATCATGATGAACTCCTCTTGCGGCGGATTGCTTTATGCAAAAGAATCTCTATTTTTGGATATCTTTATTGTCAAGGTAAATGGCGGTAAACGCCTGTTTGACGTCACTCAAGCGCCTGCGGGGACTGCCAGGCCATGCGCTTCCCCTGGGGGTGGGTGGGGCCAGGAGAGGGCAAAGCCCTTTCCAGCTCTTGTGCAAAAGGCTTTAGCCGGACGGATGGACTTCCGCTCCAAACTTCAGGGCCTTGGCTTGGTGCTGGGCCGGTTCGGGGGATTCAGGCTCTCACGGTAGAAGCGCTCGGCGTCGTCATGCAGTTCCTTGCGCGCGTCCGCGTGTGTGTACATCATGTGACCGGCTCGATAATACTCCAAGATAACATTCTTCTTGAGCGCGTCGTCCAGCCAAAGATGGTTCAGCGTGTATTCCACAGCGGAGCAAGGCGTGGCCAGGTCATACATGCCGCAGGCCAGCAGCACACGCATGGACGGGCTGACGCTCATGGCCTCCTTGAGCGGCGTGACAGCGTCCAGATAGCCCTGGCCCTCCTCTCCCGCAGCCTGCCAATCCCAGCTCATGCCCACCTGCGGATTGAGAAACTCGTATAGCAGATCGCTTTGGTATTTGAGATCCCTGATCAAGTAGGAGTGCATGGCTGAGGAAAACGGGCCGTAGAGGGGCTGGAGGGTTGGGTCGTAGCTTGGCGCCGATCTCTGTGGCTCGGGGTTCACGGCGGCGATCGTGGCGTCCATGCGGCCGATGAGCCTCTCCCTGTCCTGCAGCAGTTCGCGGCGGAAGCGTGCAGGTTCCAAACGCAGGTGATTCTCCAGATAGAGTTGCGCGGGCAGGCCGGTAAGCTCGGACAGCCGTCCGGCCACTTCCCGGCTTCTCGCCTCCGGGAGGATGCTGCCCTTGGCCAGAGCCGGCAGATATTCCTCCAAGGCAAAAGCTCCGGCCTGGGTGGATAGCTGCTCCAGACTCAGTCCCTGGCCAGCCTTGCCATGGTAATGGGCCACCGAGGCGTAGGCCGGCAGATAAAGCGCGAAAGGCAGATCGTTGATGGGCGACAGGAGGATGGTTTCGTAGAAGAGCACGGGCGAGATGAGCAGAATGCCCGCGGCCTGCAGGCCGAATTCACTCTGGAGGTATGGCGCCAGGAGCGCCGCGCGCGTGGTGCCGTAGCTCTCGCCGGCCAGGAAGATCGGCGAAAGCCAGCGGCCGTTGCGCGTCACCCATAGGCGGATGAACTCGGCCACGGACTCCACGTCCTTCTCGATATTCCAGAAGGGCTTGCCGGCAGGTTTGGCCTCGCCCAGGCCTCGGCTGTAGCCCGTACCCACCGGGTCGATGAACACGATGTCCGTGAAGGGCAGCCAGGAGGACTCGTTTTGAATCAGCCGATAGGGTGGAGGCGGCAGCGTGCCGTCATCATGCAGTGCCACGCGCAAGGGGCCAAGGCCACCCAGGTGCAGCCAGACCGAAGCCGCGCCCGGGCCGCCGTTGAAGGCGAAGGTCAACGGACGGGGGCTCGTCCCCGCGTTTTCCAGCTCATAGGCGACATAAAAAATGCGGGCTTTCGGCTCCTGGCTTTCCTCATCCTTGATGACGAGTTCGCCGGCCGTGGCCGTGTAGGCATGGGTTTTGCCGTCGAGGCGCAGTTCGTGACGCGTGAGGGATTGCCGCTCCGCCGACGGAGCAGGCTTGGCCTTGGGGGCGGGCTGCTCCTGATCGGACGGCTCGGGCACGACCTGCACCGCCAGAACGGGCGAACAGAAATAAACGCAGGCGAGCAGGGCAAGGAACAGCGGCAGAGACGGTCGCATGGGATGCATTTTATCGCTCCATGGCGGCCGCGCGCATTGCCGGCCGGTTCAGGTCTGTACGATGCCTTGTTCGCTCGAGACGCGCTCCAGGGCCAGCTCGGCCAGGGCGTTCACGGCACTGGCTGCCAGAGGCGATCCGCCTTTGCGGCCAGTGACCGTAATCCAGGGCGCTGGGCTCGCCTGCACGAGCAGTTCCTTGGACTCGGCCGCGTTGACGAATCCCACGGGCATGCCCACGATCAGCGCAACGGGCAGGCCGTTGGCGGGCTCCATGGCCGCCAGGCGGCGCACCAGACGCACCAGGGCCGTGGGCGCATTGCCGATGACAAAAACAAGGGGGGCCGCAGCGGCAAACTCCGTACGCAGGTCGAGAGCCAGGTCCACGGCAGCCATGGCCCTGGTGATGCCTTCCGCTTTGGCTCTCTGCACCACGCGCGGGTCTTCCATGAGGCACAATTTACGGCAGCCCAGGGCCTCCAAACGGCGTATGGGGATGCCGGCCAGGGCCATGCGCGTGTCCGTGACGACGAGCGCGCCTGAGCGCAGGGCGGCGATGCCCGCGCAGGCGGCTTCGGTGTGGAAGCGGGTCAGGCGCAACAGCTCGAAATCAGCCGTGGTGTGGATCATGCGCCGCACGATGGGCCATTCCACCTCGGAGAACGGGATGGGCTTCGGGGCCTCGGCCTCGATGATGGCCATGGAACGGCGCTCGATCTCGGCCGGGTCGCTCAGGTCGAGGTCATGCCCATAGGGTTGTCCAGGTCTGTTGTGAACGCTCACGAAACCTCCCCCGGCAGACTTTCTGGATCGCCCAGGGCCATGGCCTGCTCCATGATGGTCACCGAGGCAGACGTGCCGACAATGCTCGCACCTGCCTGGAGCATGGCCAGGCATTGTTGCAGATCGCGTATCCCGCCGCTGGCCTTGACTCCCATGTCCAGGCCCACGACGTCGCGCAGCAGCGCCACGTCCTCGGCGGTCGCTCCGGGGTGGCCCAAGCCCGTGCTGGTCTTGACGCAAGCGGCTCCCGCAGCCTTGGCCAGGGTCGCGGCCATGATGCGCTCGTCGCGGGTCAGGTCGCCGGTCTCCAGGATGATCTTGAGCCTTGCCGGGCAGGCGGCCTGCACCAGCGTGGCAATCTCGTGCAGCACGCGGGCGTGGTCGCGTTGACGCAGCAGATCGCGATTCAGGACCGCATCCACTTCGGCGGCGCCTGACGCCACGGCCGCACGCACCTGATCGGCCTTGTCCTCCAGCGGTTCCAGTCCGCCGGGAAAGCCGGCCACGGTAATGGCCAGGGCCTTAGCGTCCAGGCGCGAGACGACCTGCCCCAGGTGCTCGGGATAGACGCACACCCCACGGAAGCCGAAACGCAGGGCTTCGTCGCACGCGCGGTGCAGCTCTGCGGGCGAGGCATCACGACGGAGCAGGGTGTGATCGATGCAGGATGCCAGTTCGTACGGGCGCAGGGGCCGGGCTTGGCTGGCCGGGCGGTCATGCACCTGGGCCGCGGGGTCGCATGGGCGTTCCATCATGCCTCCTGTATACAGAAGCCGGAGAAAAGAAGAAAGCCGCGCCCGCACGAACGGACGCGGCTGGAATTCGTGATCGAGCGGAACTAGCGGTTACGGGCCTGATAGCGGGACATCTGGCGCTCCAGCATGCGACTCGCTTCGGTCAGGGCATAACAGACTATGAAGTACATGATGGCGATGGTCACGAAGATTTCCGTGGTTACGTAATCGCGGTTCATGACCTGCTGGCCCGTGCGCAGCAGTTCGTTGACGCCGATGATGGCCGCCAGGGAGGTATCCTTGATCAAGCTAACGAACTGATTGACGAAAGAGGGGATCATGTTGCGTAGAGCCTGAGGCAGGATGACGAAGCTCATGGCCTGCACTTGGGACAGGCCGCTGCCGCGTGCTGCCTCCATCTGGCCCTTGGGCAGGGAGAGCACGCCCGCGCGCACGATTTCGGCCACGTAGGCGCTGGTGAAGATTATGAAGGATATGAGCGCGCTTTGGGCCTCGGGCAACGGAGCGCCGAACAGGACGGGCGACAGGAAGTAGAACCAGAAGATGACCAGCAGCAGCGGGATGCCGCGCACCACTTCGATATAGACGATCGCCGGCCAAGCGATCCAGAGCCGTTTGGACAGGCGCATGAGGCCCGCGCCCAGCCCCAGCCAGAAGGCACCGAAGATGCCGCCGATGGACAGCAGAATGGACATGGCCAGTCCGCCGAGCGGACCGTTGGGCCATGCGCCCCACAGGAAGTAATCGAAGTTGTTCCAAACGACTTGCCAGCCCACGGTCCTGCTCCTCTAGTAGGCGATCTGGCGCAGAAAGCGCTTGTTGTACTGGGTGATGAGGAAGGACACCGCGAGCGATATGGTCAGGTAGATGATCAGGATCACGGTGAAAGCCTCGAAGCCCCGACCGGCGTAGGATTCGATCTGCCTGGCCATGTACATGAGGTCCATGACGCCGATGGTCATGACCAGGGACGAGTTCTTGATGAGGTTCAGGAACTGCGAGATGAGCGGCGGAATGATTATCCTGAACGCCTGGGGCAGAATGACGTGGTGCATGGCCTGCAGGAAGGAAAGGCCGCAGGCGCGGGACGCTTCCAACTGGGTCTTGGGAATGGCGAAGATGCCCGAGCGGATCTCCTCGGCGATGAAGGCCGAGGTGTAGACCGTTAGCGAGATGACCCCGGCCCCGAACTCGAAGTCGTGCTCGTAGAGCCAGGTGTTGACGAATTCGGGCAGCACGGCGTGCGAGCCGAAATACCAGAAGAATAGCTGCACCAGGAGCGGCGTGTTGCGGAAGAATTCGGTGTAGGAAAGCGCGAGCCACTCCAGGATCCTGACCTTGGTCAGGCGCATGACGGCGATGAGGGTGCCCAGGACCAGAGAGAGCACGATGGACACGGCCGAGATCTGCAGCGTGATCAGCAGGCCGTCCATGATCCATTGGCCGTACTCGCCCGTGATGACGGCCTGCCAGTTGAATTGGTAGTTCAATGCGAATGTCCCGTGGTTTTATCGGAAAGCCGGGGCGCCGCGAGACGGCGCCCCGGAGAAAAGCTTCAAGCCTAGTTGGGCCAGACTTCCATCTTCCACTCAAGGGGCAGATAGTACTTGGTGTTGGGACCGAACCACTTGTCGTACAGCTTCTTGTACTCGCCGGAGGTCCACAGGTCGGCCAGGGTCTTGTTCACGAAGTCGCGGTAGTCGGAGTCGTTCTCGGGCAGGCCCAAGCCATAGGGCTCGTCGGAGATGTAGTTGCCGACGATCTCATAGTTGTCCGGATTCGGAGCGCTGTTCTTGATGCCGAGCAGGATGCCGGAGTCGGTGGTCACGGCCACGACCTTGCCCTGGTTCATGGCGAGGAAGGCCTCCGGGTAGGTCTCGAAGGAGAGCACAGTGCTCTTGGGCTGGGCGTTCTTGATGTTCTGCTCGGAGGTCGAGCCCTTGGCCGTGCCGACCTTCTTGCCGGCCAGGTCGGCAGCGCTCTTGATGCCACTATTCTTTTTGACCAGCAGCTTCTGGCCGTCCATGAAGTAGGTGATGGAGAAGTCGATGACGTCGTCGCGCTCGAACTTGTGGGTCATGGTCGCGGCCAGGATGTCCACGGAGCCCTGGGTCAGCATGGGAATGCGCGTGGCGCTCGTCACGGGCTTGAGCTCGAGCTTCACGCCGAGCTTGTCGGCGATGGCCTTGACCAGATCGATCTCGAAGCCAACCAGCTGCTTGGACTGGGGATCCACGAAGCCGAAGGGTTGCTGCGAATCCTTGACGCCGGCGATGAGCACGCCGCGTTTCTTAATGTCCTCGATCTTGCCGGCTGTGGCAACCGAGGCCAGCAGCAGGGCCGAGAGGGCCACGACCGCGAGAATGGTCAATTTACGCATCATCCAACCTCCACTGTAGTTGTAGACAAAGCGGGATGATCCCGCTTCCATCCGGTTCGAGCGTTCCTACAGGATCTCCTTGAGGAAGGCCTGGGTGCGCTGGTGCTTCGGATTCGTGAAGAACACGTCCGGCGGCCCTTGCTCGATGACCTCGCCGCCGTCCATGAACACGACCCGGTCAGCCACCTCGCGGGCGAAGCCCATCTCGTGGGTCACGCAGAGCATGGTCATGCCGTCGCGGGCCAGGTCCTTCATGACGCTCAGCACTTCGTTGATCATCTCCGGGTCCAGGGCGCTGGTGGGCTCGTCAAAAAGCATTATCTTGGGCTTCATGGCCAGGGCGCGGGCGATGGCCACGCGCTGCTGCTGGCCGCCCGAGAGTTCTACCGGGTACTTGAGGGCCTGGTCGTGGATGCCTACGCGCTCAAGGAGCGTCAGCGCCGTTGCCTCGGCCTCGTCGCGGGTGATATTCCTGACCTTGATGGGCGCCAGGGTGACGTTCTTGAGCACTGTCAGGTGCGGGTAGAGATTGAACTGCTGAAAGACGATGCCGATCTCGGACCTGAGCTTGTTGATGTTCACGTCCGGGGCCTTGATGTCCTTGCCTTCGATGAGGATCGTGCCCTGCTGGAAGTCCTCCAGCCGGTTGATACAGCGGATGAAGGTCGATTTGCCCGAGCCGCTGGGGCCGCAGATGACCAGCACTTCGCCCTTTTGGACGCTCTCGCTGATGTTCTTGAGCACATGAAAGTCGCCGTACCATTTGTTCAGCGACTGGATCTGAATTAATGACATGCTCGTCTCCGCCAAGTGAATCTTGCGAAAAAGGAGAAATCGGCTGTGCCGATTCGGCCGGAGGGGTTTGCGCGGTCTCACGCCCGTCCCATTCCTGGCACGCCAGCAGATCGACCTTCGGCCTGCCGGGCTCGTCAGGCGCGGCTACGCGCACTGCATGAGAAAACCAACGCTGCCTAACGCAACAGTGAGAGCTAACGTAAAATATCCTTTGGGTCAACCTGATGATATGGCAAAAATGTGAAATGAATGAATGGGCTTCGATTCGATACGGAGCCATTCCGCATTATCGACAGGAGAAGGCTTCGACAACCGATGAAATCTCGGAGCGCGAGTTGTTCTGGTTGCACTTTTGTGGTCTATGGACTAGGCTTTACAGAAGCGTTTTATAACCAATGCTGTGCGGCCAAGCGTGTCACGGCGCGCAGGCGACCTTCGGAAACATCCACTATGGCAAAGAGCAAGGGACAAACCGAAATCATCATTTTCCCGGACTGGTGCAAAGGCTGCGCGATCTGCGTGTCTTTCTGCCCGGCCAAGGTGCTTGCCCTTAACGAGGCGGGCAAGTCCAGCGTCGTGGCCCTGGAGGAATGCATCAACTGCGGATTCTGCGAGCTCCATTGCCCGGACTTCGCCATCATGGTCCGGCCTCGGCAGGCTCAGAATCGGCGCAAGAACGATGTGGCGCCGTCTGAGTCCGCTTCCGTAGAGGCGCCCGACAAAGCAACCGGCGCGGCCGCCGGCGATCCTTCCAACGACAACGACCCCAAATCCTAGGCAGGCGGGACCATGGCCAACGCTCCCAAAAGAAAACGTACCGAGATCTTCGCCCTCGGCAACGAGGCCGTGGTAGAGGGAGCCTTGTTCGCCGGTTGCTCCTTCTATGCCGGCTATCCCATCACCCCGTCCTCTGAGGTCATGGAGATCATGGCCGCGCGACTTCCGCGCACCGAGAACGGCGTGTTCATCCAGATGGAAGACGAGATCGCTTCCATGGGTGCGGTCATCGGCGGCTCGCTTGCCGGCCGTAAGGCCATGACCGCCACCTCGGGCCCAGGCTTTTCGCTCATGCAGGAAAATCTGGGTTACGCCTGCATGGCCGAAGTTCCGTTGGTCATCGTCAACGTCATGCGCGGCGGCCCGAGCACCGGCCTGCCCACTTCACCCGCTCAAGGCGACGTGCAGCAGGCGCGCTGGGGCACCCACGGCGATCATCCGATCATCGTGCTCTCGGCAGCCGACGTGCCCGAGTGCCTGGAAATGACCATCACGGCATTCAATTTCGCCGAAAAGTACCGCACGCCGGTCATCCTTCTCCTGGATGAGATCACGGCGCACACGCGCGAAAAGATCACCCTGCCGCATGAGAAGGACTACGAGATCTTCAACCGCCTGGTTCCGTCCATGCCGCCCGAGTGGTACAAGCCCTTCGAGGAGACCGTGCGCGGCGTGCCGCCCATGCCGCCCATCGGCTCGGGCTACCGCTTCCACGTCACGGGCCTGACCCACGACGATATGGGCTTTCCCACTCAGCGCCCCGACGAGGTCAAGGCGATCATCGAGCGGCTGCACCGCAAGATCGACCAGTTCTTCTACGATATACAACTTACCCAAGAATATGACACGGATGACGCTGAAATCGTAGTCATAGCCTACGGCAGCGTGGCCCGCTCGGCCCAACTGGCCGTGAGCCAGGCCAGGGCCGCAGGCGTCAAGGCCGGCCTGCTCAAGCTCAAGACCCTGTTCCCGTTCCCCAAGGCCCCGGTGGTCACTCTGGCGCGCAAGGCCAGGGCCATCATCGTCCCGGAGATGAACATGGGCCAGATATCCCGCGAGGTGAAGCGCGTTAACAACGGCTTGACCAGGGTGCGCACATTGAACCGCATCGACGGCCAGATTATCACCCCCTCGCAAATCCTCAAGGCCATCCAGCAGGTGTAGCCCATGAGCGACGTAACCCAGCTCATCCACGATTATCTCAGGCACAACAAGAAGTTCCCGCATGTATTCTGCGCGGGATGCGGCCACGGCATAGTGCTCGGCTCGCTCATCCGCAGCGTGCACGCCCTGGGGCTGTCCAAGGACGACGTGGCGCTGGTGGCCGGCATCGGCTGTTCCGGCCGCATCGCCGCCTACGTGGACTTCAACACCGTGCACACGACCCACGGGCGAGCCCTGACCTTCGCCACCGGCATCAAGATGGCCAATCCGCAACTCAAGGTCATCACGGTCATGGGGGACGGCGACGCCTTCTCCATCGGCGGCAACCACCTTATCCATGCCGCGCGCAAGAATATCGGCGTGACCGTCCTGGTGCTCAACAATTTCATCTACGGCATGACCGGCGGCCAATGCTCCTCGACCACGCCCTTGGGCGCGGTTTCCCAAACCAGCCCCTACGGCCAGTTGGAAAAATCCTTCGACATCGTCAAGCTGACCAGCGCGGCCGGAGCCAATGGCGTGTCCCGCGGCACGGTCTTCCACGTGAACACCCTGGACCGGCTCATCCGCGAGGCCATCATGCGCCCGGGATTCAACCTGGTGGAAATCCTTACGCCCTGCCACACGCAGTACGGCCGCAAGAACAAGTTCAAGTCGGCGGTGGATATGTACAAGTGGCTAAGATCAAATGCTATTCCGGTGGAGAAATACGAGAAACTCAAGCCCGAGGAACGGGAAGAGCGTATTCCCATCGGGACCTTCGTGCAGAACGACGCGCCTGGCCTTGAGGAGCTGTATGCCCAGGTTCGCACCGCGCAGTGCGCCAAGGAGCGGAAGCAATGAAGGAGCGCATGATCCTCGACCGCTTCGAGATCCGCCTCTCGGGTACGGGCGGGCAGGGCATTCTGACCCTGGGCAAGCTCCTGGGGCACGGCTTGTCCATCGGTCAGGGCTACAACGTCACTCAAACTCAGAGCTACGGCCCCGAGGCGCGCGGCGGCTCCAGTCGCTCGGACCTTGTGGTCAGCTCGCAGCCCATAAGCTACCCCAAGACCGAGAACGTGGATCTCCTCGTGGCATTGTCCCAGGAGGCCTGCAACAACTACTACCGCAACCTCAAGCCGCGCGGTGTGCTGCTCATCGACACGGGCCTGGTCAAGCAGACTCCCACGAACATCTTCCTTGGCCTGCCCTTCACCAAGCTTACGGAAGACAAGATCAAGGTGCCCCAGGCCATGAACAGCGTAGTGCTGGGGGCCATTGCCTGGGTGCTACCTTTCCTTTCCCGAACCGCATTGCGCAAGAGCCTGGAAGAGACCCTGCCCGAGAAGATACGCGAGTTGAACCTCAAAGCCTTCAGCTTGGGCTATTCCCAGGCTCAGAAGCACCTGGGCCCTCCGCCGGAATACTGGCAAGGCGAGGAGGGCGGTGACGAGACCACGGACGCCACGCAGGAGGCCGAGGTCTGAGGGCGGGCGTGTAGGGAAGAACGCCCCCGGCTTGCTGGGGGAGATGCCCCCGGGCCTTTGCCGCGCAAGAAGACGCACGAAGGGCTGCCGCACAGGCGGCCCTTTTTCGTTGCCTGCCTTTAGCGCACCAGCCGCATGTCGTGCAAAGCCCCCGCCTCACATGGGTACGTGCTAGAGGTAGGGCCAGGGCAGGCTGTCCATGGCCGGAACAGGCTTTCCGGCAGGCCATGCGCGGGCACTTTGCTGCTTCTGGCGATGTTACGTTCCCGCCTTGTTCTCCTTTCCCGATCATCTTCATGGAAGAAATGTACCAGCCACTCATTGTGGAATGCTCGAAATGTGTGCATATGTTCATGCTGAGGCATTTCGAGATAGGCCTCTGCCGGAGAACCCGGCTTGCATTATGCCCGCGCTGCAGGCCCCGATGCCGTGTTTTTTGTGCAGAGGAAGACACATTCATGGCAGCTTCTGACAATCTGAGAAGGAGACAACCATGACTCGCCGCACCATCGGCCTGTTCATACTGAGCCTTTTTGCATGGATGGGGCTTGCCACGGCTCAAGGTTCCGACAAGGAAGCTGCTGCCCTCGCGGCGGCGGAGGAGTGGCTCGGCATGGTTGACGCGGAGCGGTACGGGCAAAGCTGGAACGAGGCGTCCGGCTATTTCCGCAGGGCGGTCATGCTGGACGAGTGGGAGCAGGCCCTGCAGTCCGTCAGGGCTCCCCTGGGAGGCGTGCTGGGGAGGAAGGTCAGGCGCACGGTGCACGCGACGTCATTGCCGGGCGCTCCGGACGGGGAGTACGTGGTCATCCAGTACGAGGCTTCCTTCGAGCACAAGAAGTCGGCCATCGAGACCGTCACCCCGATGCGCGACGAGGATGGCCGCTGGCGGGTGGGCGGGTACTACATCCAGTAGATGCCGGCGCAGCGCTGCAAGGGTGAGGGCCAACTGGCCTGCTCCAAAGCAGACTGCTGGTATCCTGATGCATATGGATGTGTGGAGGGGCGGCCCGAAGAGGATCGGGCCGCCGTGCATGGCGGCTGCGCAACGCGGCACCAACTGCCGGGTTGGCGCTAAGACTTGCTCCTCCTCAGAAGTAAGCGAGACAGAATGTGAGTTAAGGCCGTTGAGTATTCGCGGCATTGGCTTTGGCCTCAAAGATTCAATCCAGCCTATGACCTTGAAGCTGCCGTGCGGTGTTCTGCTCTGTAGTGCTTACACAGATGTGACCAGCCTGCTGCTCGGTTATATCAGATGTCCCTTCAAATTGTTCGCAGTTCTTCAGGGGGCACCCTTGACGAGAAGTCAAAAAAAGCCAAAAATGGTCTTAATCATATGGATAACATATTGTAATCGAAGTACATTTTTGAACTGGAGATTCCATGCTAACTCATCCCGACGAAGCGTATAGCAGAATACAGCGGATTTTCGATCATTATAAAGATGTTGATTTTAACGAAGCTGATACACGCATTAAGCTAATTGATTCGGTTCTCAAAGAATGCTTGGGCTGGAAAGAGGATGACATTTCAAGAGAAGAACACAATGAAAGTGGGTTTATTGATTATAGGATTCATGCTGATGGTGTTTCCAGGATTATAATTGAAGCTAAAAAAACTGGTGATTATTTTGAAGTTCCGATCTCGTTCAATTCTAGAAGATATAAAATATCAGCAAGTATATCATCAGTAAAAAATTTAATTAAAGCTATTCGCCAAGCTAGATCTTATTGTGACGATATTGGATGCAAATTCGGTTGTGTTACTAATGGCAAGCAGTATGTAATATTTTCTGCAATTTCTGTTGGAAGGCCTTGGATAGATGGAGATTGTATAGTATTTAACTCATTGAGAGATATTATAGATAATTTTAATTTATTTTGGAATCTGCTCTCAAAAGATTCAATAATAAATGGTCTTCTTGGTGAATATTTAGAAAAAGGTAAATCTGATCTTAAGTTTCAAAAGGTGATAGATCTGTTACATAACCCAGATGAAGCTTGGTTAAGGAATCAGCTTTATACTTATATTCAGCCTATTGCTGATTTTGCATTTAATGAGATGATTGATGAGGCACGTGCAGAAATTTTAAAAGAATGTTATATAGAAGAGCGCACGCGACATACTCAAAAAAATATCGATAGCTATTTCAGAGACAAGCTGCCGCACTTTGCTGAGCAATATGCTATTATGGACGCTGACTGTCCAGAGGGCAGAGAAGGCTTCTTCAACTCTGTAGCATATAGCAAAAGCCCAGCATCGCAAGGTGGCATAGTTGTCTTATTGGGTGGTGTTGGGGCTGGAAAATCTACTTTTATACATCGTTATTATCGATTTATCCTTTCCGGGTATGAAAAGTTTTTATGGTTTTATATGGATTTTAGGACTAATGTACCAAGTGGAGCAGAAGTTGAAGCTTTTATATTTGATAACATATACAAGAAATGGGAACAAGACTATAGCAAAAAACTAAATGAGTTATTCATACTCCCAAAAATACCAGATGATAAGCATGCTTTAAAAGATTATTTTGGAAATGTATTTAACATGCTTAAAAAGCATGGCTATACGATTTCAGTTGTATTTGACAACATAGATCAACATTCAACAGAACTTCAAGAACACATTTTTCTATACTCATCGCATTTATCAAGCTTCTTTAAGGCGATAGTATTAGTCTCTATGCGCGAGAATACATTTCTCACTTCAACCAGAGAGGGAGTGTTTGATGCATTCAACGTTCCCAAGTTTCATATTTCTTCTCCAAACTTTATAAACCTTATACTTAAGAGATTGAACTTTGCTATAGATTTTTTGCGTAGCGGGGACTATAATTATATTATCCATACGATGCCTAAAGATAAGCTAGATGATGTAATAGATTATTTTAGTATTCTTAAGGAATCGTTCACTAGTAAGAATAAACAATCAGAAAAGCTTATAAATTTTATAAATAACATTTCTGTTGGCAACATGCGTGAAGCTTTGCGTATGTTTACAAACTTTATCATTTCTGGACATACTAATATAACCGAAGTTCTTCATAAGAAAAGAATACAAGGAGCGTATCAGATTGCCTTTCATCAGATGATAAAATCGGTTCTCTTGGGAGATCGCAGGTATTATGATCAAGATAGAAGTAATATTTTAAACGTTTATGATTTTGACCCCTCTATATCAGATTCCCATAGTAATATTTTAAGACTGCTAAGTTATCTTTATGAAAAAAGATACTCACAAAACAAGATTGGCAGGGGCTATATATCAATCAACGAATTGTTTTCGGTAGCCGAATCAGCTCTCATTACGCGCCGAGTCATTTCTGATTGTCTTATTAGGATGGCTAGTTATAACCTTATCGAGTTTGATAACCTTTCAAAATCGAGTATTGAGAAAGCTTCTTATGCAAAAATTACTCATTGCGGCATCTTCTACCTTACAGATCTTTGTCATCAGTTCGCATACTTAGATCTTGTCTCAATTGATACGCCTATACATGATTTTGAATTAGTTAAGTCTATCTATGCTGACGTTGGAGATACCTCGTTAAAGAATAGAATCGCTAGGGCAAATGACTTCGTTGTTTATTTAAAGGAGTCTGAAGAACAAGAATTTAAACGTCATCCAGAATTGACTTTTAATGAATTTGCTAAAAATAGGTTTTTATTAAATGCGTTTAATGTATTCTCATTGCAACAAGCGCGAATTATGGATAACAACAATAGACGTGAAAGAAAGAATGAAGAACTTGGTCTTCCTATTGCAAAAAAGTTTAAACAACGCAATTACCGAAGACGCTATCGTTAAATCTAATAAGTTCCAGAATGGAGCAGAGCACTGGCAAACTTCTAGAGGATATTCAGTTGCCTAAAAAAGCTGATATACGGTTGCAAGTATAACAAGCTCGGTGGTGACCCATGATTTAGTGCACATTATGCCCGCATTTTATATCTGCACAGGTATACCACTCCCTAAGAAATGGATGCCATCTATCCCGCCCACGCTGCATGCCGCGCCGGTTGGGCAGCAGCGCACAGGTTTTGCTTGCGGCCCGCTTGCGTATGGGGAGGAGGGCAAGCAAGCGCCCTTGGCGCATTCCCGGCCATGCCGCGTTTCCCGCCCCACCGGCCCGCTCCTCCCTTGTCAGCAATAGCCGAACAATAGTAAAGCTGATGAGAACAAAAGGAGAGAGCATGAGCGATATTCCTTCCACTCCCGCGGCCAAGGTCCTGCAGGAGCGCATGGAGCAGTCCCGGCAGGTGGCCCTGCACGAGGTGCGCGAGTTGCGCAAGGCCCTGGCGGACTTGGAGCAGTTCCTGACGGGCAAGCGCAAGCGGCCGGGTCCTGATCTGTTCGATGTGGTGCACAGTGCCTTTGAAATCTTCCGTAACAGTTCGGCCCTGGCCGATTACGGCAAGTTGCTGGAGGACCTTGGCAGTGAGGTCGATCGCTCCCAGGCCCTGGCCCTTTTGGAGGCCAAGGGTGCGCGGCTGCTGACCAAGCCGGCTGGCTGGCATTGGATCAACCCTAAGGGAGAAATGCATTTCCTGGCCAAGAAGGACGAGCCGGAGAAGGCGTTGGATGCCCTGGGCAAACTGCAGGCGGGCGGCGGCAGGCAGCGCAAGGCCAAGGGGGCGAGTGCCGGCGCTTCCCAGCCAGCCGAAACGGTACAGGCTACTAAAGCGGCTTCCGGGAGCGAGCAGGGCTGATCCACGAGAGCCTGCCGAGTTCTTCTCCAGTCGCCAGCCGCCGTAACAATCCTTGGGTGAGCGGCCAAGATGCACCGAAGATATCTTTGGCAACCGTAGTGCAAAGCAACTGCCATGCTGCACAGCGGCCTTGATTGCCCGACCTGTTGTGAAACTCTGTTGAATTCGCTATGGAGTTACGTCCAAAGACGTTCAGCCAGTTCATGGTAGAGCTGTATCCGTATGCGCCAAGGCCAGCGGTTGGCAGCCGGCCTGAAGGCCTGGGTGTGCCGTTTGGATACTTGCCAAGTGTCTGTTTAGGTTGGATTTTTGTGTTGCAGTCTAGGATTGTTTCTGCTCGTGAAATTATTCCTTAAGGCTTGACACGACAAATGCAACATGTCTAAAAAAGGCGAGTTTTTCCAGAGCAACGGTCTATTTAATCACGAACTTTTCACGGGGCGAGGTTATGGTGCAGCAGAACGCATCCAAAGAGAGCGGAGGATTCATCTTATTCTTCCTCATCGGCTTAGTGGGCGCCTTGGCCGTGGGTTGGCTTCTGTTCCCGGCCCTTCTTTACAGTGAGAAGCAGCAGCCCATAGCCTTCAACCACAAGGCTCACGTGGAGAATGCAGGCATGGCTTGCGAGGATTGCCACTCCTATCGTGAGAACGGCTCCTTCGCCGGCTTGCCCACCACGGAACAATGTGCCGAATGTCACATGGACGTTACGGGCGGCGAGACTCCCGGCGAGAAGGAGATCGACAGGTTCGTCACCGAGTACGTGCAGGCTGGCAAGCAGGTTGACTGGCTGGTCTACCAGTATCAGCCCGACAATGTATATTTCTCGCACATCGCGCATGACGGTTTCGCCTGTGCCGAGTGTCACCCGGATGTAGGCAACTCCGAGGTTCCGCCCTCCTTGTATAGGAACCGCATCACCGGCTACAGCAAGAACACCATGAAGATGTGGCAGTGCGAGCGTTGCCATGCGCAGCTTGAAACGAGCAACGGCTGCCAAGTCTGCCATAAGTAAGTGAAGGGGTGCGCACAATGGGAATGGGTCGTAGAGCATTTATTGGTTTGGTGGTCGGCGGCACGGCGGGCACGCTGCTCACGCCGATACCCTGGAAGCTGACCGACGATGCTTCCATCTGGTCGCAGAACTGGCCATGGATTCCGCGTGTGCCCAATGGCGACTTCGAGCTCAAGCCCTCGCTGAGCAAGCTCGACAACTCGGGCGTCGGCGTCAATGTGGTCACTGTCAAAGGGCGCCCTTGCGCGGTGTACGGAAATCCCGAACATCCCCTGAGCCGCGGCGGCATCTCTTCCCTCGCCGTTAACGAGGCCGAACTTCTTTATAGCCCCTCGCGCGTCCAGAGCCCTCTCAAGCGCGAAGGCGACAGCTTGATCCCGATTTCCTGGGATGACGCCAAGGCCCTGCTGGCCGAGAAGCTCAAGGCCGCGGGTTCCGATGTGGCCTGCGTGAGCGGCGACGACACCGGGTCCGGCACGGACGTGTTCTCCGCCTTCGTGGCTGCCGCCGGTTCCAAGCTCTGTTTCTATATGCCCGCCGAACAGGTGGACGCCGGCCGCGCCTGGCAGCGCCTGGGCGGTCAGGGCATGGTTGGCTACGATATCGAGAACGCCGACATGGTTCTGGCCATCGGCGCGGACATCTTCGAGTCCTGGGGCACGCATGTGCGTAACGCCCAGGCCTTCAACAAAGCCAATCCCATGGGCGGCGAGCAGGCCATGCGCGTGGTCTACGCCAGCCCGATCAAGAACCGGGGCGCGGCCGTGGCCGACGCTTGGGTGCCCGTGCTGCCCGGCAGCGAGGCCGCCCTGGCCCTGGGCATCGCCTACCATCTCATTCAGGGCGGCGCCACGAGCGGCGGCCCCGGCTTCGAGGCCTTCCGCTCCGCGGTCAGGTCCGGCTACAGCCCGGAGAAGGTCCAGCAGGCCACGGGTCTGACGCCCGAGCAGGTGGCCGACCTGGCCAAGCGCCTTGCTTCGGCCAAGCGCCCGCTGGTCATCGCCGGCAGCTCCTTCGGTCAGGGCGGTGGACAGAACGCCGTCGCCGCTGGCTTGGCTCTCAACCTGCTGCTGGGTCGCTTGAACAAGGCCGGCGGCATCTATGCGCTGCCCGAAGCTCCTGCCGTGGTTCAGGGCTCCATGCCCCGCCGGCAGATCCTGGCCAACGACTTCGTTGACTACATGCTCAAGGTCGGCGCCGAGCAGACCAAGGCCCCGGCCGTACTCCTGGCTTACGAGGCCAACCCGGCCTACGCTCTGCCCCAGACCGAGCTCATGGCTCAGGCTCTGGATAAGGTGGGCTTCCTGGTCAGCTTCTCTTCCTTCATGGACGAGACCGCGGCCATGGCTGACCTCGTGCTGCCCACGCCTCTGGTCATGGAACGTACGGAGGACATGTACACTCCCTACGGCTCCGGTTGGGTGAACTACACCGTGGCAACTCCGGTGATCGCGCCGGTCTTCGACGCCGTGCCGGCCGCCGACGTGCTGCTTCAGGTCGCATCCGGGCTTGGGCATAACCTGGGCTTCGAGAGCTTCGAGGATGTGGTCAAGGCCAAGGCTGAAGCTTTGAATGCCATGGGCGGTTTTGCCGCGGGCGCCAAGGCCGAACCGTGGAAGGTCCGCGTCGGCGGCGGCGCTCCTTCGTCCTCCGGAGTGTCGGATGCTGTGCAGGCCGGCAAGGCCTGGGTGTCCATGGCCACGGTCAATGCGTCCGGCCTCAGCTTGGCCAAGGCTGCGGCCGGCCAGGCTGCAGCTCCTGCCGGCGGCGAGTTCCCGCTCGTGCTTGCGCCACTGTTCGAGCTCAATGTGGGCTCGTCCAAGGTAGCCATTCCGCCTCACAACGTATCGACCATCCGGGACACCGAAGCGGCGAATGGGCACTTCTTCGTGCGCATGAACAGCGCCACGGCTTCCAAATACGGAACCGGCCAGGGCAAGCAGGTGACCATCGCGTCCAAGACCGGCTCCATCAAGGCCCGCGTGAGTATCGACGAGGGTGTCATGGACGGCGTAGTAGCCGCTCCGCTCGGCTTCGGCCACACCGCCTGGGACAAGTTCGCCCAGAACAAGGGCGACAACGTGAGCAAGGTGCTTACCGTCGCATCCGAGCCTGGCGTCGCCGCTCCCTTCTGGGCGGGGTCCATGGTCAAGATCGCCTAACCATAGCGGAAGGATAGAGAGCAATGTCCGTACAGCGTGAATTCCATACCAAATGGGGCATGGTGATCGACCTGGACAAGTGCACGGGCTGCGGCGCGTGCATGGTTGCCTGCCAGGTGGAGAACAACATCGCTCCGACCCCGGATGCGTCGGATATGACGCGCGTCCTGACTTGGATGCTCGTCTACAAGCTGGAGAACAAACAGAAGTTCCCCAATTACGATGTGGCCTACCTGCCCCGGCCATGCATGCAGTGCGAGAATCCCTCCTGCGTGCCCGTGTGCCCGGTCGTGGCCACGACCAAGGACGAGGAGGGCGGCATCGTCAGCCAGATCTACCCGCGCTGCATCGGCTGCCGGTACTGCATGGCTGCATGTCCCTACCATGTCCGCTACTTCAACTGGTTTGACCCCCAGTGGCCGGCCGGCATGGAGAAGACCCTGACTCCGTTCAGCTCCACGCGTCCCAGAGGCGTGGTCGAGAAGTGCCACTTCTGCCACCACCGCTTCATGGCGGCCAAGGAGAAGGCACGCGCCACGGGTGGCGAGCCCATGAAGCTGGCCGAGGACGCTTACATCCCGGCTTGCGTGGAAGCTTGTCCTACCGGTGCGCTCATATTCGGCAACCTGAAGGATCCCACGCATCAGGTGGCCAAGCTGTCCCACAGCAAGAACGCCAAGCGTCTCCTGGAGCGCCTTGGCGGCAAGCCCCAGGTCTACTACATGAGCAAGCGCCAGTGGGTCCTTGACATGCTGGACAACGACCTCGGCGATGGCTCTCACGGCGGTGTCACCGGAGGAGGCAACCATGGCTAAAGCGATCGATCAGGCCTTGTGGCCCGAAGGTGTCGAGCGTTGCAGCTTGACCAAGTTTCTTTTGTGGCTGGTGGTTCCCGCCCTGCTTATGCTTTGGGGCCTTGTCGCCGCCGGCGTTGTGTTCTGGTACGGCCTGGGCATGACCGGCCTCAATAACTACTTTGCCTTCGGCCTGTATATCACCTTCGACTTGGCGGTCATCGCCCTGGGCGCGGGTGCGTTCTTCACGGGTCTTCTGCGCTACATCCTCAAGATCGAGGCCCTGGTGCCCATCGTCAACCTGACGGTCATCGTGGGCTTCTTCTGCTATTCGGGCGCCATGCTCATCCTGACCATGGAGCTCGGCCAGCCGCTGCGCTCGTGGTTCGGCTTCTGGCATCCCAACGTGCACTCCATGCTCACGGAAGTCATCTTCTGCATCAGCGTGTACCTCTCGGTGCTCATCATCGAGTACATCCCGCTGGTGTTCGAGCAGAAGCAGCTCAACAAGGTTCCTTTCCTGCACCACCTGGCGCACAACATGCACGTGGTCATGCCTTTGTTCGCGGGCATCGGTGCTTTCCTGTCCACCTTCCACCAGGGCTCCCTGGGCGGCATGTACGGCGTCATGTTCGCGCGCCCGTTCGCCTACCGGGAAGGCTTCTTCATCTGGCCCTGGACCTTCTTCCTCTTCGTGCTTTCGGCCGTAGCCTCGGGCCCGTGCTTTACGGTGCTCATCTGCACGGCCATCGAGAAGATCTCGGGCAAGAGGATGGTGGAGTACCGGGTCAAGTCGCTCATGGGCAAGATCGCCGGCACAATGCTGTGCATCTACCTGTTCTTTAAGTTCCTGGACACCTGGGCCTGGATCGACAGCATCCTCCCGGCCGCGGGCAACTCCTTCGATCAGATGTTCAATGGCCTGGTGTACGGCAAGTGGCTCATGTTCACCGAGCTGATTGTCTGCGGCGTGATCCCGGCCATCATGCTGGTCATCCCGTCCGTACGTAAGCGCGAGAGCATGCTCATCATCGCCAGCCTGCTCAACTGCGTGGGCGTGTCCCTGAACCGCTACATCATCACCGTGCAGGCCTTGGCCGTGCCGGTCATGCCTTTCGATTCCTGGCAGGTCTATGTGCCGGCCTGGACCGAGTGGGCGCCGTCCTTCATGGTCCTTGCCTACGGCGTTATCGTCATCAGCCTGTCCTACCGCTACCTGCCGGTTTTCCCGCAGGAGCGGAAGCTCAACTACAAATAGTCTGAGCCGAGCCCTTCCTGTCTAAAAGACGCCCCGACCGGATATCCGGCCGGGGCGTTTCTTATTTGTTTGAGTGATCCTGATTAATCACCACGCATATATGGACGCAACGTTATCGCCGCTGTAAGAGCAGAGTAGGGGGAATTCCAAGCCTAAACTGGCGGTCAACGCGTGAAGGAAACAGCGGTCCCGGTAACCAAGCGGAGCCTCTTCCACTGGGTTTGGCGAAGCAGCATGCTCCTGCAGGGCATTCTGCTCGCGGTTATCGTGGTCACGGTCGTGACCCGCGTGTTGCCTCTGGAGATGCAAAAACGCATCATCAACCAAGCCATCAACCTCCGCCGCATGGACCTGCTGCTGCTCTACTGCGGGTACTATTTGGCAGCGGTGCTCCTGGCCAGCGGGCTAAAATTCGTAATTAACTGGCTGCAAACCCGCCTGGGCGAGCAGGCCTTGGCCGACCTGCGCCAGGCACTGTATCGTCATATCATCTCCTTGCCCGTGGGCTACTTCAGGCGCACGCCCGCGGGCATGGTCGTCTCCTCGCTGGTGACCGAAATTTCCAACGTGGGCGATTTCGTGGGCATGGCCGTAGCCGTGCCGCTGACGAATATCCTGACCCTGGTGGCGTTCGCGGCATACATGTTTTGGCTTAATCCGCTGCTGGCAGCGATTTCCATGGCCATCTACCCCCTTGTTCTTCTTGTCATCCCACGGCTCCAGCGTCGTACCAATGAAGCCAACAAGCAGCGCGTGGACAGCACGCGGGAATACGCAAGCAAGGTGGGCGAGGCTGTCAGCGGCATCCATGAGATTCACGGCAATGGCTCCTTCCGCATCGAAGCCGCCCGCAACGACAGCATAGTCGAACAGATGCGCAAAATCCGCGTATCCTGGAATCTCTACAAGTTCGGCATAAAAGCCGTAAACAATCTGTTTACGAACCTGGGACCATTCTTCATCTTCATCGTGGGCGGTTGGCTGGCCATCACCGGTCGTTTTGATTTGGGCGCACTGGTGGCCTTCCTTTCAGCCCAGGAGAAACTGTACGATCCCTGGAAGGAGTTGCTGGAATTTTACCAGGTCTATCAAGATGCCTCGGTACGTTATGAGCGGACCATGGAGTACTTCGATGCGTCGCCCGAGCACGCGCTGGAGCCTGTGGGCCGGTCGCCGCTGGTGCTCGCGCCGGGCCTGCAAGTCAAGAATCTCACTTTTGCCGTGGACGGAGGAATCCGTCTGATCTCGGATGTCAGCCTGGACCTCACGCCCGGCGAGCAGATGGCCTTGGTGGGCTTTTCCGGCAGCGGCAAGTCGACCCTGGCAATGTGCATCGGCCAGCTTTATCGATACACAAGCGGCCACGTATTCCTGGATGGTCACGAGGTGACGGAGCTGACCAAGCAGGACATGGCCGTCAATATGGGCTTCGTGTCCCAGTCGCCGTTCATCTTCGATGGCAAGCTCAAGAACAATCTGCTGTACGCCTGCCAGGCCTTGCGAAGCGGAGAGGGCGGCGATGACCTCTGTGCGGAACCCAGCCTGGACGAGCTCATCGAGATTCTGCAGCAGACGGGCATGTTCGTGGATGTGCTGCGCTTCGGCCTGAATACGCTGCTGCGCGAGGAAGATGGCGCGCAGCTTGCCGAGAGGATCATCCGTGTACGCGGAAAGTTTCAGGCCGACCATGGCGCTGAATTGGCGGAATATGTGGAGTTCTTCGATGAGCGCGTCTATCTGCGCTATTCGACGGTTGCGGCAAACCTCGTCTTCGGCAGCTCGCGGGAGCCTGCCTTTGCCTTGGATCAGCTGCACGAAAATGGAGACTTCCGGGCCTTCCTGGACGAGGCGCATCTGACGCGGCCGCTCATGAGCCTGGGTGCGGAGCTGGCTGAGCAGACCGTGGACATCCTGGGCAGCCTGCCGCCGGACGGCGTGTTCTTCGAGCACAGCCCGGTGACGGCCGAAGAATACCCGGCCTACCGCGAGCTGGCGGCCAGGCTACAGCGTACGCGGCTGCACCGCCTGGGACCAGCGGAGGAAGCCATGCTGCTCAAACTCGGCCTGAGCTTCATTCCCGGCAGGCATAAGATGGTCGCCTTGTCCGATATACTAGAGAAGCTGATCCTGGAAGGGCGGGCCATGTTTCATGATCGCGCCGAGCGCGACATGCCGGGAGCCGTGACCTTCTTCGTCCTGGACAAATACATCTGGAATCAGACCATTCTGGACAATATCCTGTTCGGCAAGTCCAAAACCGAATCGCAGCGTGCCCAGGAACTCATCAACCAGAGCATCATGCAATTGCTCATCGAGGAAGACCTGCTGGAGACCATCGTGGAGATCGGCATGCACTACGAGGTTGGCACCAAGGGCGACAAGCTCTCGGGCGGCCAGCGCCAGAAACTGGCCATCGCCAGGGTGCTGCTCAAGCACCCCAGGCTGCTTATCATGGACGAGGCGACCTCAGCATTGGACAATCGTTCCCAGGCGCGCATCCAGAACCTCATCCATCAGCGCTTGCGGGGCAAGTCCACGGTCATCTCCGTGGTCCATCGCCTGGACACGCTGGCCGGGTATGACAAGATAGCCGTAATGAAGGCGGGCAAGATCGTCGAGGTTGGAACCTACGACGAGCTCATGACCCGCAAGGGAGCACTGCATGAACTCGTCCGAGGAAGACAGGCTGCCTAAGACCAGCGAGTACGCCGAGAACCTGGCGCTCCTGCGTGAGATATCCTTCTTCGCCGGCCTGCCGCTGGAGCCGCTGAAGGTCCTGGCCTACCTGTGCGAGCGGGAGCGCTTTGGAGTTGGCGAGTACCTCTTTCGTCAGAACGATCCCGAGGGCAAAGCCTTCCATATCCTGTCGGGGCGGGCAGAGTTGCAGCGCGAAGACATGGGTCATGTAAGGGCCTTGTCGGATTACATGCAGGGCGCTTTCATCGGCGGATTGTCCCTGCTGGCCGACACGAACCGGCTGTTCTCCTTGCGCTCCGTGGATGAGACCGTATGCTTGACCCTGACTCGCGAGCGTTTCACCAAGACTCTGGGGCAGTTTCCGGACATCGTGCCAAAGTTGCTCGTGGCGGTGGTCAAGAGCGTAAGCAGTTGGGAGAGCCAGTTCTTCCTGGATCACGCTGAAATCTGCGAGCTGTGCCGCAGCCGCATGGGGGTGAGCCTGATATGAGGACCAGTCTGTTCCCGTGGCTTCCGGTAGTGCTCCTGTCCGCATTGTTCCTGTCTGGAGGGCCAGCGGCTCTTGCGGCAACAAACGCGCCGAAGACGCTGGCCGCATATACCCTGGGTCAGGACATCTCCGCCGCTGCCGAATACCTGGACATGGATTCGGCTCAGACCATCTGGAACCAGGAGTGGTTCAAGCAGGTGGAGGTGAAGAACCTGCCCGGGTTCCGCAATGGCTATCTGATCTATGGCAACTGCAATATGCCCGGTATGATTTTGCGTATAAAGCTCAAGTATGACGATACGAGCCTTGCCTTTTTCGAGCGCCTCCAGAAAATCCTGCAAGACCGCTACGGGCGGGGGGAATGGCGCGGCGATCCGTTCGGCACCCTGCATAGCTGGAAGTGGGGCTTCACGGACGAGAAGGGTGATTCCATAAGTGTCATCCTGCAGCACTATTCGGGTACTGACACGAGCTATACGGAGGGCAATTCCATCCGGCTGGCCAACCGCGACGCTTTGTCCCGTGAAAAGGCTTGCGGCGAGGCCAAGGAGAAGGGCGAAGGTCAACGGCAAGACAAAGGCAAGGTCCCATCATTTGATTGGTATCTGCCCAAGTAGGCAAGCAATCATGGCCGAGAGGCACATCATCCTGTCGGGAGATCTGACGCAACTGGAGAAGCTCAGCCGCTTCGTGGATAGCTTCGGCCGTGAGCATGATCTGCCAACGCCGCTTATCTTCGAACTCAACCTGGCTTTGGATGAGTTGGTCACGAACATCATCACCCACGGAAGCCGGAGCGGAGACTTGAGTTGTATCAGCGTCTCCCTGTGCAGGACAGGGGAGGATCTGTTGGCCGTGGTGGAAGACGACGGCCAAGCCTTCGACCCGTGTCAGGCGGAAGCGCCGGACCTGCTGTGTTCCCTCGATGAACGCTGCATCGGCGGGCTGGGCATCCACCTCGTGCGCAACTTGACGGACGCCATGTGCTACGAGCGCATCGGAGATCGTAACCGCATTACTTTGGTCAAGAAAGCAAAACCAAGCTGCGGCTGAGCCGTCGATCCGGTTCGGCCAAGGACAGGAAGGGAGAAAGCGATGGACATGGAAGACCGCAAGGAGAATGGCAGGCTGGTCATTCGCGTGTCCGGCAGGCTTGACTCCGCCACGGCCCCGCGTTTCGAGGAGCGACTCATGGCCGCGATAAGCGGTGGCGAAAAGCGTATCGCCGTGAATTTTGAAAGCCTGGAATACATCTCCAGCGCAGGGCTGCGGGTGCTGCTCAAGGCCGCCAGGGAACTCAAGACCGCGGGCGGAGGGCTGGCCCTGTGCTGCATGCGCGATTACATCCGTGAGGTTTTTGATCTTTCCGGCTTCGTGGCCATTATCCCGGTTGTAGCGACCGAAGGGGAGGCCTTGAATAAAATCGGGTAGGTATCCCGGATTGTAAGCCATCTGGAAAGGAAGGTGCATGGCGCTGGTCCGGCGTTGCGCACATTATCCATTCAGGATAGATTCTCACTCCTTGCACATGCCGGTTGGTTGCATCGGCAAATCCGGCGATCTTCAACCATCTGGGATACGCTATGACTGGAACCGATGCGCGGCCCGAAGCGACGCGCCGCGGCGCGGCCAGGATCGTTTCCGTGGCCAGCGGCAAAGGCGGCGTTGGCAAGACCAGCGTGGCCGTGAACCTGGCCTGGGCCTTGGCCCGTGCAGGCCGCAAGGTCTGTCTGCTGGATGCCGACCTGGGCCTTTCCAACGTCGATATCTACCTGGGCATCCGGCCGGAAAAGACACTGGAGGACGTGCTCTTCGCGGGTCTGCCCATGGAGCAGGCCTTGGTCCCTGCCGGGCGGAACGTGGATGTCATCTCCGGCAGCTCGGGCGTCACGCGCATGGCCGAGTTGGACCGCGAACGCCGCTCCTTACTGACCCGTGAGTTTTCCAAGCTCAACAGCTACGATTACCTGATCATCGATAATTCGCCGGGCATAGCGGCTCAGGTCATGTCCATCTGCCTGTCCTCGGATGACATCGTCATGGTGGTCAATCCCGAGGCTGCTTCGGTTACCGACGCCTACGCCTTCATCAAGGTGCTCAAGGAAAATGGCCTGTGGCGGCAGCCTTTGGTTCTGCTCAACCGCTGCCGCGACCGACATCATGCGCGTACGGTGTTCGAGCGCTTCAACGAAACCACGCGCCGCTATCTGTCCGTTACCTGTCGACCGTTGGGCGCTGTGCCCTTGGACGGCAATCTTCCGCGTTCGGCGGCCCTGCGGCAGCCGGTGCTGGAGACGAGCCCGAACTCGCCCGCGTCTTTGGCCTTCCTGAACGCGGCCAGGATTCTGGATGCGGATTTCGAGGAAGGCGGCGCGATCCGCAGCGGCGTGCGCGACTTCTGGGATCAGTCCGTCATCCATCTGCAGCAGAAGCCGCGCGTGAGCGAAGCGGCCATCGCCGAGTCCCCGCCCTCCCTGGGCGCCGTCGGCGTGGACCGCACGCGGCTGACCCACGACCTGCGGCTGTTGGAAGCCATGCTGGCCAGGGTGCGCGGATCGGCCCAGGCCGAACCGCTTGTCGAGGATCTGGAGAAGGTCAGTCGAGCCCTGCGCATTATCGCCAACCGTTATGCAACGCCGCCGACCTTGGCTGTCGAGTCCCTGGAGGGCTTGGAAACCGGCATGGAACCCGCGCCGGCCGCGCGATCGTCGCATGCCGCCGCTGACAAGCCCGCACCCGTGGAGCCGTCGATCCAGCCGTCGACCCATGAGGACGACGTGCAGGTCGAATCCGTGAAGGGTTTGCTGGTTATCTGTCCGGACCCGTACATGCGGGATGTGCTCATGGAATTGGCCAAGGATGCCGGCTTCCGCGCCGTGGGCGGCTATGCCACGCGGCAGGAGGCGGGGCGCAGCGCCGAGGCGGCGGACCTCCTGCTGGTCTCGGATGGTGACAACGAACCCTTGGATCTGGGTGACATCCTGGAGCACTCCAGCGGCAGGCCCGTTGTCTTGCTGGACGGATTCGAAGGCAGCCCGCAGGTCGAGACTTTTCGCGAGCGCCTGGCTGCCGTGGTGTACCGGCCCTTCCGCATCGGCGCGCTGTTGGACGTGTTGCGTCGCTTCGCCTGAGAAAATTTTGAGCATTTTGCTTTTGAAAATGCTCTGCAAGCCGTGCGTCGGCATGGCTTGCCGCGAGCTCCGGCGTAGGCGCAATTCACTTGCGCCGTCAACGCCGGAGCGGGCGTCTTAAAAGCAATCTGCTCTAGTAGTCCTTTTTCCAGAACAGGCCCACGCCCATGCCCGAGGTGGTTCCGGCCTCGCTCTCCAGGTTGATGGAAGGGGTGAGCTCTATGACGACGCCTACCTTGTCCTCCTCGCTGGTGATGCCCTTGTCGAGGCGCAGGTATACGTCATCCGTAATGTACTTGCCCGCTTCCAACGTATAGCCGCCGCCAGTCGAGGCGTCGGCTTCGCCCACCGTCAATTCGTCCAATCCCAGGAAACGCCGGAATCCGCCCTGGATGTCCGGGCCTCCGCCCCCGCCCCTGATCTGTTGCACGGCCTGGGCCAGTTGAATGGCTTGCAGGGGCGTAAGGCTGCCCACTGATTTACCGAAGAGCAATCTGGAGAGCACTTCGTCCTCGGGCAACGGCGGGTCGGAAGAGAAAGCGAGCTGGAGGTTATCGGCCGAGCCGGTCACACGCACCCTGGCTTCGATGTCGTTGGCCGTGGAAGTGGCCAGCACGTTGAATTGCGGATCGGGCGGGGCGACGCCCGTGAATGTGATTACGCCCTCGCGCAGGGTCAGGGTCGCACTCAGGATAGTGAAGCGGCCGCGTACCAGGTCCAGCGATCCGAGCAGCTTTGGACTCTTCGTGGTCCCGCCTACCTGCAGGTTGCCGCTGAACTCGGCGTCCAGTCCGCGGCCGCGCACGTAGAATTGGTTCGGGATGGCGATGGCCATGTTCAGATTCATGACCATGGCGCTATCGCCGGCGCCGGTGCTCGTTTGTGCTTCAATCCGTTCCTGTAGCGCCTCGGGTACATTGATACGTTTGACCTCTATGTCCACGATGTCGGTCGACTGGCTCTCGGGTACGCTCACACTTGTGCGTTCCAAGGTCAAACGGCCGCCGAGGGTCGTCTCGTCCAGGTTGCCGCGCAACGAAACCTCACCGCTGGCCGTGCTGGTCACCTCGCGCATGCGCACCATGGTCGCGTGACGCAGATCCGCCTTCAACTCGTAGCTGACTTGTCCTGAAAGATCGGCCGAGCCGTTGGCTTTGATGCGCCCTCCATCGCCGTCCGTGGCTGTGAGCTGCTCAAGCGTTATGGTTTGGCCGGAAGCCCTGGCTACAAGTCGCACCTTATCCAGCACCGTGCCGCTGGTCAGGTTCTGGTAGCGTCCGTCCGGCATGCGCAGCGTGCCGTCGAGCCTCGGCTCGCCCAGCGTTCCGGACAGATTCATATCAGCCGTGGCCGTGCCTGCCAGGAGCTGGTCGTCCCATTGGAGCAGGGGTGGCAGCAGGGTCAGATCCAGCTTGGCGTCCATGGCGCCCGTGAGCGCGCCATCCTGAGGCGCATCGAAAGCAAACGGTTGCAGGGATAACCGGACCGGCAAGGCGGCGCGTATGTTTCCGGACATGCCATTGCCGCCCAGCAGCCGCGCCTGGGCCTGTACTCGGCCTTGGGCATAGGAGGTCTGAGCGTTCAGCCCGACCGCAGGGGCCTGCTCCATTCCCGGAAAGCGCACCTCGCGCACGCGCAGGTCCAGATTCAGGCGCGGGTCCTGGGGCGTCCCTTCCAGGTTCAGCTCGGCTCTGAGGTTGCCGGACACTGGTTTGGGCACAACAAAGGGCAACAGCTTCGCCGGAAAAGATTCGATGCGTAATCTGCCGCTTACCTCATTCGCGCCGAAAGCGCCTTGAGCTGAAATGGTTCCCTCGGCAACGCCCAGGCTGAGGTCGCTCAGCGCATAGCTCTGCTCCTGGCCCTGGCCCTGGCTGGAAAGACGCGCCGGAGCGCGCAAGATAATGGGCGTGTCAGCCACGTTGGCCCGCAGCGACTGGAGGATGGCGCTCCAGCCGTCGGGAGCATGCTCGAACAAGCCTTGCAGCCTGGCCGTGAAGGGATGAACGAATTCGCCCTGCGTGCGGGCCGAGAAAGTGAGTCGCTTCAGATCGCCTCGCGCGGCAAGGTTGACCGAATCCACAAGCATCTCGCCCTGTTCGATTTTCTGGATGTCGATATCGGCTCGGCCTTGGGGAGTGCCGAACAGATCGCCCAGGCTGGCCTGGAAATGCATTTCCTGAACCTGGATTTCATTCACCGCCAGTCCCGTGAAATCTCCCTGCAGGTTGGCGGCTTGCTTCCCCTGCTTGGCATCGAAGCGTAGCGAGAAAGCCCCCTTGGCATCCAGGCGACCCGGGGGCGTGCTCAGGAGCGCGGAGACGAATTGCAGGGATTCCAATTTGCCTTGCAAGTTTCCGCTAAGCAGTCCGGAGTCAGTGCGCATTGTCAGCTCTGGGCTTGTCACGTTCAGGCCTGGCAGGCTCACGCGCGCGTCCCGCAATCGGGCCAGGCTCTGCTCCGGGTTGTATGAGGCCTGCATCGCGGCATCCAGGCGACCCTGGGGCGTGTCCGCGCCCAAGCTCAAGCGCATTTGCGCCAGCTCGGGCAGTCCGTGGGCGTCGGCGGTCAGGCGCAGGTTGGAGATGGACTGGCCCTGCACTGCGAGCCGCTGCGAAGTTACGTTGAGCCCTGCCTCGAACTGCGAAAAACGGCCCTTGAGGTGGCCATTGGCGGCGAGGCTGCCTTGTGCTTCCAGCCCGGCGGCCTTGGCCGCCGCGGTCAGCTCCGGCACGCGAGCCGAAAGGACCAGGGCGAAGGTTTCGTCCTGCAAGTCCGTGCCGCCATGCGCCTCCAGATCCAGCTCTCGGCCTGTCACGCGTAGCGAGTTCAGGCCAATCTCCCGACCACCGTAGGCCAGCCTGGCGTTCAGGCCCACTTGTGGGCCGCTCAGGCTCTGCAAGGGCTCGGGCAACCCCGCGAGATTGGCTGTTGCGCCCTGGAGCACGGCCGTGAGTACGCCATTTTTCGCCAGGGCCACTTGGGCCGCAAGTCGGGCGCCGCCTTTGAGGGGCATGCCGGACAACTGCGCGAAGCGCGACAGGTTCTCGACCGTGAGCGCGAGATCGGCCGTGCCCTGTGATCCATCCATATCGGCTTGGCCAGAGCCGCGCAGGGACAAGCCTGGGCTCTGCACCGCAAGCCGGGAAAGCCGGATTTGCTTGAAGTCGGGCGTGAACGCCGCTGCCTCCAGGCGCAGTGGACGAAAATCGAATCCGCCGGGCAGGGCCAGAGTGTCCAAGGACAATTCCAGGTTGGCCTCGAGGCCCCCCGGCCCTGACTCCTGCTCCTGGCGGTTGGCCGAGAGCACGAGGTTCGCGCCCTTGAGCCGAACCTCGCCAGCCTGCAGGGATTGCACCTGCGTTTCCAGCCGGACGTCCGGCTTTTCCAGCGGGCCTTGGACGTGTATTTGGATCGGGGCCGTTTGTTCCAGTTGCAGCCCTTGCCGTTGGGCCAAACTGGTCAATCCTGGCGCGAAAGCTTCAACCCTCAGATCCACGTTCCGCTGTTCCGGATTCAGCCGACCTTGCAGCTTGGCACGCAGCCCCTGGGCGCGGAAGCCGCTGCCCGTGAAGTCGACAATGCCGCTCTCGTTGCGGCCTACCAGTCGGAATTCGGCTTCGGTGCCCAGAATATCCGCCGCTTCTGCGGGCAGCAGGCCCTTGGCCAAGTGCAGGTTCCCTTGCAGATCGATGCGGTACGGCTCCTGCGCCGAGAGGGTCAGGGTGCTTTCCAGCCCGAAGAGATCGCCGGCCGAGGCGTCCAGGGCACCGCTCCAGTCCGCCAGGGGGCCGTCACCACGCAGGGCCAGGCGCAGGTCCGGTTTTCCCGGCAGGTCCAACAGCCTGCCCAGGAAGCCGCCCGAGGCCTCGTCAAGCTGTAGCACCAGCGAGAGCGTGCTCGCGGGCTGGTCGAAACGGCCGTCCAGAACAAGCGCGTCCTTGGCCCGCTCCAGATTTCGGGCTTCCAGGGCGGCCGTGGTCACCCCCTGGCTGGTGGCCAGCTTGCCGTGCAGGGAATACGCCGCGGCCTGGCCCGCCAATTCGGGGCCGAGCAGAACGCGGGCAACGTCCAATTCCTCCACGCGGATTTCGGGCAGGTCGGAAAAGGAGAACGGCTCCTTGTCCTCTTCAGGCTCCTCCGGGCTTTCGGGTATACGCTGCAGCGCCAGCTCGCTGGCGGAGATCACCTCGAAGCGCAGGGCTTGCCGCAGGAGGTCGGCGGGCGACAGGCGCACGAGCAGGTTCTCGATGCGCAGCCAGACGCCTTGCCGATCGGCCACCAGCAGTTCGTCGATGGAGATGCGCCAGGGCAGCCCAGGCCCCAGGCCGCGTACGGTCACGCGGGCCGTGTCCGAGTCCGCCGTTAGCTCGGCGACCTTGTCCGCCAACCAGGCGCGGCCGGATTCGGAGCGCAGCCAGACCATGGCCCCGCCGACGGCCAGCGTCAGCAGGAAGGCCAAGCCAAGCAACAGGCCTCCTGTCCATAAGGCAAAGCGTTTCAGCACAGCCATGCGCATGGCTCAGAAGGATTGCCCGATGCTGATGTAGAACTGGAAGTGCGAATCGAATTCCTCTCGCCGGTTGAGGGGGAAGGCCAAATCGGCGCGTATGGGCCCGAAATCAGTATAGTAGCGTACGCCAAGGCCTGTTCCCCAGAAATAGGTCTCCTTGAAATCGGGTACAATATCCGTATAGGCCCGACCGCCATCCAGGAAGGTCACCAGGCCCCAGTCGTCGAGGAATCTCCAGCGCAACTCCGCCGAGGTTTCCAGCAGGGAGCGGCCGCCCACCGGATCGCCGTCAACCAGGGTGCTCAGGGTCTTGTACTCATAGCCGCGCACGGAACCGCCGCCGCCTGCGTAAAACCGGATGGTGGCCGGCACGGTGGACAGCTCCTGGCCCGGTATTTGGCCGAAACGCGCCCGCGTGGCCAGGATGAGCCGCTTCTCGTCCATAAGGGACCAGTAGAACTGGGCATTGGTGGTATACTTGAAGAACCAGTTGCTCTCGCCGAAAACCTCATAATAAGGGGCGCCATCGGCGCTTAAAAGCGAGCCGCCGCCAGGGTCCAGGATATTATCGCGAGTGTCGCGCGCGATGAGCAAGGGCAGATAGAACAGGGCGTAGTTGTCCTGATCGCTGATGGGATCGTCCACATTGAGCAGGGTGAAACCGAGGCCGCCGGCAATGCGCGTGCGCCGGAATATGTATCGCTCGACCACGCCCGAGAGGTCAATGCTCTGGCTGCGATAGGCTTCGGGTTGCTCGTCAGCGGCTCTGGCCGTGAGGATCAGGCTCTGATTCTCCCGGAAAAGGAAGAATGGCTCGCGGTAGGTCGATTCCAGAATCCTGTTGACGAAGTTGGCTTCCAGTCCAACGGACAGGCTCTCACCCTCGCCCAGCAGATTGCGGTGTTCCCAGCCCAATTCCACGCCGGGCCCCAGGTCCGTGGAATAGGTCCCGCCCGCCCGCACGGTCCTTGGCGGGCGTTCGCGCAACTCCAGCCGCAGAGGCAGCTCTTCATTCTCGCCGACCTGCTCGGGATAAGCGAACTGGGCGTAGGAGAACAGGCCCGTGCCCAACAGGTTGTTTCGAGCCTGGGCCAAGGCCTGTGCGTCGAAGGCTTCACCGGGCTTCCAGGGCAGCTTGCTGCGGACGTAATCGGGCGAGAGGTCAAGGCCCTCGGGCATGGCTATGGCCGTTTCCCCGAAGCGGGCGAACGGCCCCGGCTGGACCGTGAAAGTGATATGCATGCTGTTCGAGGCGAAATCGGCCACAGCCTCGTAGGCCGCTTCGGCAAAAGGATACCCTTGGCTGGCCAGGGCCTGCCGGATACGTTTCTGGGCCTCGGGCACCCATTCGCTTCTGAAGCCCTGGCCGATCTCCATGCCGAGCTCCTGGGGCGAGGGTAGCCCCGCCTTGTACTCCGGTTCGGCGTCGACCAAAATGCGCACCTGGGCAAGCGTGAAGCGCGGGCCAGGGATCACGGTATAATTAACGTCGAGCGGCGGCTTGCCCTCGCTGACCTCCACCTGCATCTCCGCCTTGTAGTAGCCGCGAGAGTGCAGGGCTTTGAGCAAGTTAGGGATATCCTCCTCGGCGCGCCGGCGGATAAGGCCGGACGTAACCAGCGCCGGAGGATCATCACCTGCCAGAGCCGAGACCAGGAGCAGGAGTTCTTCCATTTCCTCGTCCGGCGCGCCGGTGATCTTCACTTCGTAGGGGATGCCGCCAGGCTCGTCGGAGCGTGCGAGCCCCAGGTCCTGGGCCAGTTCCTTGGCGCAGCCGGCCAGGGTCAGGGCCAGGATCAAGACCTTGGCCAAGACAATGGTCGGAAACGTCGAATGCGGCTTCTTTTGCAGCGGATTCCTGTTGCAGAGAATCGTTAACCCCTCCATTCGCAATGACCCTCAGGCTATCCTACATGACAGAATAGGAGAAAGCTGGCAATCCAGGCGGGAGAAGAAGGCATTGGCCCGGATATGCAGGCGATCTGGGCCGTGCTTGCCCAGGATGCAAAACGTGCTATGCTGCGTGCGACCGCTCACTTCAGGCGGCAAAACGTGCCAGGAGGTGCATATGGCCCGCGTCGTTTATGTGGATATGGACGAGTGCATCGGTTGTGAATCGTGCGTGGAGATTGCGCCGGACGTGTTCAGCTTTGATGAATCCGCCGGCAAGGCCTCGGTGACCAATCCCGATGGAGCCCCGGAAGACGTCATACAGGAAGCCATCGATACCTGTCCGGCAAGCTGCATACATTGGGAAGGCGAATAGGCTGACTGGCGGATTTCTTGGCGGCCGGGCGATCGCCCGGCCGAAGCCGTCCTTCGCAGCCTCCACGGGCATGTGATGGTTTGAGACGGCATTCTTGCTCCGTGGCCTTGATTGCCCTAACGCATCTTGTTCAATCAGTTACCTTAGAGCATTTTGCTTTTGAAAATGCTCTGCAAGCCATGCGTCGGCATGGCTTGCCGCCGCGCGTAGGCGTAGGCGCAATTCACTTGCGCCGTCAACGCCGGAGCGGGCGTCTTAAAAGCAATCTGCTC